>CAZDMM010000067.1:0-17358 GCA_964505845.1 uncultured Caldilineaceae bacterium | reverse complement strand
AGCACTGCCGGCAGGCGCACTGCTCCGGCCAAACGCAGCAGCTCCAGGCCGCGTTTTTCGGCGCTAAAAAAGCCGGGGGTAGCGCGAGCAAGCCATTTGACCAGCACCGCCCGCCCTCCGGCCAAATGCAGCCGCGCCGCCTGGCTGATGTCGCCGCCGCCAACCGGGGCAGCTTCTACCACCCGGCCCAACTGAGCTTCTAAAACGTCCAACAACGTCTTGGGGAGCGTCATCATAATCAATTAATTTACGATTTGGCTATAAATCATAAATCTGAAATTGTAGATCGTAAATTTGCTTAGAACGTGTTTCTTAAATGGCTTTGGGACATTTTTAGGCGCAGAAACCGGGTTTTTAAGCCTTAAAATGGCTGTCTCTTTGCCCAAAGTATGGTCGAATAGTTCTCAAAAACCCGGTTTCTTTTTTAAGAAACACGCTCTTAGATTCTTCGCTCGCGCCGGATGTGGGCCAGCAGACCTGTGCAGCCGGCCTGCACCAGGCGGAAAGTCTCTTCAAAATTGTGCGTGTAGTACGGGTCGGGCACATCCATAATAGAGCCGCTGTCGCGCTTGTCTGCAAAGTGGAGCAGCAGATGTAAACGCCCGGCCGGCGCCAGACCGGGGGCCAGCGCCTGCAAATCAGAGAGATTGTAGCGGTCCATGGCCACAACGTAGTCTACCTCTGCCAGATCGCCCCGGCGCACCTGCCTGGCAATCGAGTCGCAGCCGATGCCGTGCTGGCTCAGGATGCGCCGGGTGCCGGGATGGGCCGGCTCACCCTCATGATAGTCGGCGGTGCCGCCCGAAGCAATGCGGAACCGGTCGCTCAAGCCGGCCTGAGCCACCAAATCTTTAAAAACCGCTTCGGCCATGGGGGAGCGACAAATATTGCCCAGGCAGACAAAAAGCACCTTGATTTTTGCCTGCTGTCCCTTGTCCGTTGTTTGTTGTTCTTTATCTGTTGTTCTTTGTTCGTAGTTCATCCTCTGTTCTCATTTCATGCTTGTTTTTGGGGCCAATGGATTTGAGCCAGGCGTTTAACCTGGGAGCCGGGTCGTTACAATGATCAAAGTTGAGCCGTTACCGCTTCCGCCACCCTCTGGGTGTTTGTTTCTGTTGACCCGTCGGGCCTGAGCACAATGGTTTTTTGGCGCAGGGCCTGCTCAACGGCGCGCTCAATTTGGGCGGCGGCTTGAGGCAACCCCAAATAGTTCAGCATCAGGCTGGCGGTTAAGATGGCGGCCAAAGGGTTAGCGCGCCCCGTCCCGGCCAGGCTGGGGGCTGACCCATGCACCGGCTCAAAATAGGCATACCGGTCGCCGATGTTGGCCCCGGCGCACAGCCCAATCCCGCCCACCGTCGCTCCGCCCAGGTCGCTCAGGATGTCGCCAAAAAGATTTTCGGTGACTACCACATCAAAGCGCTCCGGCTCCAGGATCATGGCCTGAGCCGCGGCGTCAACATAAAGATAATCGGTTTCAATATCCGGGTAAAGTTGGGCTGTTTCCTTAAAAATTTGCCGAAAAAAGGCAAAAGAGCGCAGCACATTGCTTTTATCCACGCAGGCCACTCTTTTTTTACCGTTGCGCCGGCGGGCTTCCTCAAAGGCGTAGCGCACAATCCGCTCCACGCCCAGCCGGGTCATCATCAGGGTATCGGTAGCAGCTTGACCGGTGGTCGCCACGATGCCGTTGCCCCGGCTGGCATATAAACCCTCGGTATTCTCGCGGATCATCACCCAATCAATCTGGCCGGCCTGGCGGTTAGCCAGGGGCGTGGGCACGTTAGGATAAAGTTTGATAGGCCGGAGATTGACATACAAATCCAGGCCGTTGCGCAAGCGGCCGCCCAAAACGCCAGCTTCGGTGCCGTCGGGCAGCCGCACCGTAGGCAAACCGGTCGGCCCTTTGAAGATGGCATCGGCCTGGCGGCAGCCGGCCAAACTTTCCGGCGGCAGGGCGTTGCCATACTTTTGATAAGCCCCGGCGCCCGCCTCGTAGGAGCTAAAGTTAAAGGTAAGGCCCTGTAACTCGGCCACCCGCTCCAGCACCGTACACGCCGCCGCAATAACTTCAGGCCCGATGCCATCGCCGGGAATAACGGCCAGGTTGTAAGACGATTTTGACTGGTTCATACTCTGTCCTATGGGATAAATTTGAGCTATTTTTACACCGCCTTCCCCAAAAAAGCAAAGATTTTGAAAATTTACCCGCCCGATTTGCCCCTAGCCCCGGTAGAGTTTATTTAACTTGGGGTATCTGCTCAGATGGTGGATCACCACTAAAGAATTTTGCCAGGATTTGGGGATTTGGGGATAAAATAGAAAATCAGGTAGGGTCCCATTTCAAATTTGATGTTTATTGCTCCTGGGGCGGGGTAGTGCTATACTTAGGCTCAAGTATGGCAAGAAAATATTTACTTGCGACAATTAGCGGGGCGATAACCCTGGCTGTCATCATGGGGGGCTTATCCGCTTGTTACGCTCAAGAAGAAGCCCCCAAATTCATCTATGCTTTTGCTTCAGACCGCAGCGGGTCCGGCGACATCTATGCCCTGGATCAGGCCGGGCAACTGGTTAATTTGACTAACAACCCCGGCGGCGATTGGGACCCGGCCTGGTCGCCCGATGGCAAGATGATCGCCTGTGCCGGCCACCGCTCCGGCAACAGCGACATCTGGCTGTTGGATACCACCAACGCCGACCCCCAGACCGCACTCCGCGATTTAACCAATGAGCCAAGCTGGGATTACAGCCCCACCTGGTCGCCCGGCGGCCAGAGCATCGCCTTTGTCTCAGAGCGAGATGGCGACCCGGAAATATTTGTGCAAAACCTGGCCGGCGATACCGCCATTCAGCTCACCTTCAACAATGAAACTGATCGCCTGCCGGCCTGGTCGCCCGATGGAAAATATATTGCTTTTGCAGCGGTGCGCAACGGCGTAGAAAAAATCTACCGGGTGAGGCCCGATGGCACCGACGAGCAGGTGGTTACGCCCCATCCCCTCAAGGGCACTGCCCCGGCCTGGTCGCCCGACAGCCAACGCCTGGCGTTTGTAGGCTGGGATCAGGAGAATCAGCCTGGTATATATGTCATCGGCCCCGAAGTGACCGATTTGCAGCAGGTTTACCAGGCCGAGAGCTGGATCGGCTCGCTGCACTGGTCGGCCGATGGGCAGTGGTTAACCTTTACCTCCTGGCAGGCCGGCAACCATGAACTGTATGCGCTCCAGGCCGGCGGAGGGCAGCCCATCCGGCTTACCCTCAACGACGCCTGGGATGATTTTTTAGCCATTAACCCAAAGGCCAATTTCTCTATTTCGCCTGATGAGTCGCTGGTTCAGGCTGCGCCGGCCCTGAAATTGCCCGACAATCCCAACTTTGCCGCCGGGGTCAACATTGCCGACCTGGCTACCGCCTATTTAGTAAATGATCTGGGCTTTAATTGGGCCAAAGGTTACGTTAACTGGCAAACGGTAGAACCAAAGCCGGGAGAGTATCGCTGGGTAGACCCGGACAACATCGTCAAGGCTTTTGGCGACCAGCAGGTTAAAATTTTGCTGCGGATTCACGGCACCCCGGAATGGGCCCGCCCCAGCGATACCCATCTCAGCCACCCGCCTACCAACATCAATGACTTTGCCAAATTCATGATGGCTCTGGCCGCTCGCTATAAAGGACAGGTGGCGGCTTACGAAATTTGGAATGAGCCAAACCTGGATTACGAGTGGGGCTATTTGCCGCCCGACCCGGCCGCCTATACCCGCCTGCTCCGGGCGGCCTACACCGCCGTAAAACAGGCTGACCCGGCGGCGCTGGTTGTCAGCGGCGGGTTGGCCACCACCGGGCAAGGTTCGGCCACCGCTTACGGTGATCTGGAATACCTGCAAGGCATGTACCGGGCCGGGGCCAAAGGTTATTTTGATGCTTTGGGCAGCCATCCCTATGCTTATGGCCGGTCCCCAGATGAAACAGACCCGTGGGGCCTGGCCTTTACCCGTGTGGAAGATCAACACAAAGTCATGCTTGAAAATGGCGACGCTGAGACGCCCATCTGGATGACCGAGGCCGGCTGGGTGCTGCAAAACAGTTGGGATTTGCAGGAGCATGAAGCCAGCGGGGTCAGCGAGGCTCAACAGGCCGAATACCTGAGCCGGGCTTATGCCAAAGCCCAACAAGAGTGGCCCTATGTCCATGCTATGTTCCTGTTTAACCTGGATTTTAGCGTGGCCCCCTGGTACCCGGCTGCTGAACCCATGCGCTGGTACGCCATCCTCAACCCCGACCGGACGCCTCGTCCGGCTTACACCGCCCTGCGGGAGATGATGCGAGCCAAGTGAGGCGCAGAGGGGTAGATGCTACGCTTTATTCACCACATCATACCCTTGTGGTATTCACCATTCGCTGATTCGCTGATTTGCTGATTCACCCTATGAGGATTGTTGTCAAAGTTGGCACAAATGTGCTCCGGGCCGGCACAACGCGCCTTCACCGCCCCCGGCTCATTGACCTGGCCCGCCAAATTGCGGCGCTCATCGGCGCCGGCCACCAACCCATCCTGGTTTCCTCCGGGGCTATTTTTGCCGGGCGAGAATTGTTGGGGCTGGACCGCCCAACCCAACGCAAAGATATTCCCCACAAGCAAATGCTGGCGGCGGTTGGGCAAGGCCGGCTGCTGGCCCTGTACCAGCAAATCTTTGAGATGTACAATCTGGTGGCAGCCCAGGCCCTCTTGACTCGGGCCGACCTGGCCAACCGCACCCGCTACCTCAACGCCCGCAACACGTTGCTGCTGCTGCTGCAACACAAAATTGTGCCCATCATCAATGAGAATGATGTGGTGGCGGTAGATGAGATTAAGTTTGGCGACAACGACAAACTCTCGGCTATGGTCGCCAATCTGGTGGATGCGGATTTGCTGATTATTTTGACCGACCAGTTGGGCCTATTTACAGCCGACCCACGCACCAATACCCAGGCCGAACTGATCCGCCGGGTTGAGACTATCAACGAGACCGTGCGGGCCCTGGCCGGCGGCAGCGGCACCACGGTCGGCACCGGCGGCATGCTTACCAAAATCGAAGCAGCCGAGTTAGCCACCCGTTCCGGCACAGAGGTGGTCATCGCGCCGGGGAATGAACCCGACAGCATGCTGCGCATTGTGCAGGGCGAAGCTTTGGGAACCCGTTTCCCAACCCAGGTATCGCACGTAGAAAGCCGCAAGCGCTGGATTTTGGCCGAAGCTGCGCGGGGAATGGTCAAAATTGACGCGGGCGCAGCCAAGGCCCTAACCCAGGGCGGCAAAAGTCTGCTGGCGGTGGGGGTTTTTGAGGTAGTGGGCGACTTTGAACGCGGCGCCACCATCCAGATTTTGACCCAAAATGATCAAGAAATTGGCCGGGGCATAGCTAATTATAATGCTGGTGATCTGCGCTCCATTTGTGGCAAGCAGTCTCACCAGATTTCCGAGATTTTAGGCTACGATTACGGTCCCACCGCCATTCATCGAGATAATTTAGTGCTGGTCTGAAGCCGGCCAGGCTGAGGCGAGGAGACGGGATAAAGCATGGTTGACCCTGTTGTGAATTCATCTTCCTCGGCCTCGGATGGCGCGGAGCCGGTGTGGACATTTCGCGGCTATCACATGAAGCCGGGCGAGTTCAACACGGCCATGGCCCACTTTTACCGGGGCGAAGTGCAGCGCTCTAACACCTGGCGGCTGCGCCTGGATAATACCACCAATTGGTCGGTGGTAACGGCGGGGGCGGTGCTCACCTTTGTGTTTGGCTCGGCAGAACATTCGCACGTGGCTATTTTGATCAGCTTTGTGCTGATCTGGCTGTTTTTGGTGATTGAGTCGCGCCGCTATCGTTATTACGAGTTGTGGACTTTGCGGGTGCGCTTGATGGAGACCGACTTTTTTGCCGCCATGCTCACCCCCCCTTTTTCCCCCCACCCGGAGTGGGCAGCCCGGTTGGCCAACAGTTTGCTCACCCCGGAGTTTCCCGTCAGTTTTTTAGAAGCATTTGGACGGCGCTTGCGCCGCAACTACATCTGGCTCTTTCTGTTTTTAGGGACAGCCTGGGTGGTCAAGCTGTTATTACACCCTGTCCCGGCCCGGTCGTGGGCCGATTTTTTGACCAATGCAGCTATTGGGGCGATCTCCGGCCAGGCAGTCGTTTTGGGAGTGGCTGGCTTTTTTGTGCTTTTGGGCCTGGTCGCCGTGATCACCTTTGGGTTGCGGGCCTCGGCCGGCGAGGTTTTGCCCCACTCCGAGGCTCTGGACCTTTCTAACGAGTGGCTGCAAAATCTAGCTGCGGCGGCCAGCCAGGTGCTGCCGGAGGATCTGCCTCTGCCGGGCCGTCACAAACATTTAGCCATCATCATCACCGATAAAGCCGAAGAGGTGAGCCAGCAGATTTTATCCCTGCTCAATCGCGGCGTTACCGCTTTGCAGGGCAAGGGCATGTACACCGGCCAGCCGCGTTCGGTGCTGCTGTGCGCCATTGCGCCGGCCGAGATCAAACACCTCAAAACCCTGGTTTACCGGGTGGACGAAAACGCTTTTGTAGTGGTCAACCCAACCGAAGAAATCTGGGGGAAAGGCTTTGGCGGCCTGGAGCCGGCCTGGATACGCCCCCGGCCCAAAGAAAAAAAACAGGCCCACAATCCAAAAACTTAAACGCCGCTCAATATCCCCTCGACGATGCTCTCCAAAGTGATGGTCTGCACCCGTGCTTTGGCCGCCGCTACCGTCGGCAGCTCAGGCTCAAATTCTGCCAGCAGCCGCGCCGCCCGATCTTTGGTGGGCTGCTCACTGGCCGGATGGTTGAGCGCCAGGGCCAAAAGTTCCACCGCCTGGCCGGCCGCCGCCCGGGTTTTTAGGTGCAGTTCTGCCAGGTTGACTACGGCATCCAGGACAATGGGGGTTAAGCCGCTTTGGTGAGCTAGCTGAATGGCTTCGGTGAGGTGCTGCCGGGCCGTTTCATATTCACCCAGGGCGGCGCAGGTTTGGCCTAACTGGTTGAGGGTGGTAGTCAACCCCCAATGATCATCAATGTCTCGATAAATGGCTATACCTTCGAGCAGGAGTTGTCTGGCCTCGAGGCGTTTGGCCGCATCCAGCCCGGTCAGCAGCAGCCCCAGCCGTTTCAGGCAATCGGCCACCGCCCAGCGATCACCCATCTCCCGGCTAATCGCCAATCCTTCCAGCAGCAGTTGTTCGGCCTCTGCATACTCCTCCAGAGCGGATAGAGTGCTGCTCAGGTTAGCCAGGCTAAAGACCAGCCCCCACAGCTTGCCCAGCCGGCGTAAAACCGGCAATCGCTCCCGAATAAGCTGCTCGGCCAGGCGATACTCCCCCAAACCGTAAGCGACAAACCCACTCATCGCACGGGCGTAAGCCGCTATCAGGGCATCGCTGCCGCTCTCGGCTGAGGCCACGCTCTGCTCAAAATAGTCGCCGGCCTCGGCATAACGCCCCTGTACCCAGGCGATTAAGCCCAGGGTTTGGTAAGCTAACCCTAGATCACGCTCGCTCTTGAAGCGCTGCAGCAGCGGTACGCTCTGGGCCATCAAGGGTATGGCTTGCTCCAGGCGGTGCAAACGTAGTTGAAAGCGCCCATGAAAGGCTAACAATTGGGCGTAAACCTGCTGTTGTTCCGGGCCGGTTGACTGCTCCAGCTGGCTCAACCGGGCTGCGGCCTGTCCAAAAAGTTCAGCCCCGGCATGAAACCAACTTTTGGCCTCGTACACAAACCACAAGCTCCAGAAAAATTGTCTCAGCAGGCTGATTTGCTGCCGCTCAACTGCCCAGCGCCAGGCCGTCTGAACATTTTGGATGTCGGCGCTGATTTGGTGGACGGCTTGCAGTTGCCGTTCTGTGCGCAGCCAGGCATCTTGCCGGTCTAGCCAGCCGGCGTAATAGGCGCAGTGCCGGTCCCGGAACTGCGCCTGCTCCTGCGGCGATTCGGCCAGCTTTTCGGCTGCAAATTGGCGCAAAAGTTCGTGCATGTGGTAGCGGCCGGTTTCCGTTACCCGCACCAGCGATTTTTCAACCAGGATCGCCAGGCTCATAAACGAAGCCCCGGCCACCTGCTGGGCGGCCTCATGCTCAAAGCTCCCCCTAAAAACCGACAGGTGTTTGAGGATATCCTTTTCAGCGGGCGGGAGCAGTTCCCAGGAGTGCTCAAAAACAGCCCGCATGCTGCGGTGGCGGGCCGGCAGATTTTGGTAGCGGCTGCTCAAGAAATCAAGGCTGCGTTCAATTTCTTGGACAATTTTTTCAGTTGGTATGATGGTCAACCAGGCGGCGGCCAACTCCAGCGCCAACGGTATCCCTTCCACCAATTGACAAATCCGCACGACGTACGCCTGCTCGGCCGCCAGTGAAAATTGGACTCGGGCGCGCTGGGCGCTTTGCACAAAGAGCCGCACCGCATCGTACACCTCTAATTTTGTCCCTAACTCCTCTCCGACCAGTGCATTGGGTAGGGGTGGAAAGGATAATCCCTCAATTGGATGAAACCAGGCTTCCTGCAAATTCAAGGCTTCGCGTGAGGTTACGAGAATCTTGACCGCCGGAGCCGTTGCCAAAATTTCGGTGATGAACCCGGCTGCCTCCGTATCCTCTGCTGCCCTGTCATGCTCTGCGGTGGGTGGGGTAGGAAGTGACAGCAAATGCTCCAAATTATCCAGAATCAATAACCTCCTTTGGCCTTGTAAGTAGCCAAGCAACTGCTGCTTAGGGGGGATGCTGCCGGAGAAATTAAAGTTGGCCGCCGCCGCAATAGCCGGGGCGATGCCGCTGGCCGCGCTCACGCCGGCCAGCGGCACAAAGAGGACGCCGTGCTCAAACAAATCTCCCGTCGCTTCAGATTCTAGCATAACTTGTGCGGTTTGAATCGCCAGCCGCGTTTTGCCGATGCCGCCCGGCCCGGTGAGGGTCAACAAGCGACAGGCCGGGTCTGTGAGGCGCTCGATGAGGCCGGCCATCTCTTGCTCTCGCCCGATGAAGGGGGTGGGCTGTGGGGGCAGGTTGTGCGCGGGGGTGACACGATGAGGGGGTGACAAGGTGACAGGCAGATTTGTTGTCACCTTGTCACCTTGCCACCGTGTCACCGGATCAAGATTCCCGGCGCGAAGCTGCTGGTAGAGCGCCCGCGTTTCCGGCCCCGGCTCCACTCCCAGTTCGTCGGCCAGGGCCTGGCGACAAATCTCAAACTGGGCCAGGGCGGCGCTGCGCTGGCCATTCTGAGCCAGCAGCCGCATCAACTGGCGGTGGGCTTCCTCGCGCCAGGGTTCCAGGCTCAACAGGCGGCGGATTACTGCAATGGCGTCGGGCAGTTCACCCTGCCTGGCGAGATGTTCTGCCAGGGTATGGAGGGTCTGGATGACCATTTCGCGCAGCCGGGCCTGTTCGGCCAGCATCCAGGTTTCAAAATCGGGGGCGTGGCGGACGTAATAGCCGCTCAGAAAGTCGCCCCGGTACAGGTCAACGGCCTGGCGAAGCGTGTCAAGGGTTGGGGTGTCAGGTGCGGGAGTGTCAGGTATCAGGTGCGAAGTGTCAAGTGTTGGGGTGTCACGTGTCAAGTGCGGAGTGTCAGGTACTGGAGTGTCACGTGCCAAGTGTCGGGTGTCAGGTAAAAAATCAACTTGATACTTGATACTTGACACTTGACACATGGTACATGACACTTGAAACTCTATCACATCTACCCAGGGAGCTATTTTGAAGCCGACGGTCTGGCCGTCGAGGTCAAAAAAGTCACCCAAGACTTGGCGCAAATTGGCCAGGGCTTTGCGTAAGTTGGTACGGGCCAAGTCATCGGGTACATCGCCCCACAAGAGGGTAGCCAGGGCAGCGCGGGATTGCGGCTGGCCGGTTACGGCCAGGTAATACAGAATGGCCTGAGCTTTGCTCGCCAGCTTATGTGTTACCGGAGAGCCGGCCTCAATGACTTGCGGAGGTCCCAGCAGCCTCAACTGTAATTCTTCAGATGCCATCTTGCACCCAGCCTAGTAGCTGTCCAGAAATAATTTTGCATCACCTAGAGATTAGAGATTGGAGATTTCGTAATCTCTAATCTCCAATCTCCTAATCTCCAATCTCCTAAACTAAAAGCTTGCTTATGGATAATCCCTTAGTATCTCTTTGGTCATCTCCACTAGAGTTTGGCGGTTGACACGCGCCTTGGCCGCCCTTACCGCCTCTGGGGCCAGGCCGACTTTTTCCAACTCGGCCAGTAGCCCGGCCACCTGGTCTCGGCTCTGCCGGGCGCTGGCCGGGTGGTTCAATACCAGTATTAGGAGGGTCAGCAGTTGCTCCTGGTGCTCGGGCCGGAAGATTTCCGGTTTAATCAAAAGCGTGACCAGGCCCAGCAAAGTTTCCAGGATGAACGGCGTCAAATTGGCCGAGAGCGAAATTTCGAGGGCTTCCCGAAAACAAGCCAGGGCAGCGGGGTATTCGCTCAAAGCCGTATGGGTTAGCCCCAATTGATATAGCGCCCTTACCAGGCTGGCGGGGGTATGCAAATCCCGGCATAGGGCCACACTTTCCTGGAGCAGCCGCTTGGCTTTGACTCGCTCAGCCTGGTCCATGCGCTGGAGCGTTGCGCCCAAAAAATTGAGGGCATTCACAATCATCCAGGGATGCCCCACCTCTCGACACCGGCGCAAGTTGTTCTCAAGCAAAGCGCGCAGGTCGGCCAGCGGTTTGCCCAGAGCATAAGTTACCTGGGTCAGATGGCTCAAATCATCGGCCCCCCAAAAAGCCCCCAATTGCTTGAAGGCCAAAACTCCCTGGGCTAAAAATTGTTCTGCCCTGGTATCTTCACCCAACTCATACATCACTGCGCTCAAGGAGGCGAGCGACCGGGCTTCATAAAAACGCTCATTGATCGCCCGGCACAAGCTCAAGCCGGCCAGTAGAGATTTTTCGGCTTCAGCATAGCGTGCCTGTCGCCACAAGGCCAGCCCCAAGTTGTAATAGGCTACGGCCTGATAGCGTTGGGTATTGGGCCAATCGGCGTCTGACTCTTGAACTGTCGCCAGACCTTGCTGACCGAGTCTGATGGCCTGCTCAAAGTGGCCCAGAAAATAACAAAAATGGCCCTGGCCTAACAATACCCGCCCATAGACCAATTTTTGCAGCGGATCAAAGGGCACGGAACTTTGCTCTTCTTCCAATCGAGCGGCAGCCTGCTCCAGCAGAGCTAAACCCTCTTGAAACCAACCCCGCCAAATATGGAGTGAACTTACCAGCCAGATAGCCTGGTTAAGTTCAGCAACGGCTACCTTTCGTCCCGGCGCGATGGCCCGTTGCCAGCAGGCGCGCAGATTGTCAAACTCTACTCCCAACTCACCCCACACCGTTAACCACTGGCTGCTGGGCAGCTTCCAAAGTTCTCGGTCGGATAAAAATTTGGCATAGTAGCGACAGTGGGCGTCGAGCGTCTCCTCGACTGCTGCGGGCGTTTGGGCCAGCTTTTCAGCCGCAAATTGGCGCAGGAGTTCGTGCATCTGGTAGCGGCCCCGCTCTGTCACCTGTACCAGCGACTTCTCGACCAAAGTTGCCAGGATGATGAGCGAGGTGTCTGCCACCTGCTCCGCGGCCTCCTGCTGAAAGCCGGCGCAGAAAACCGACAGCCGCTTAAGCGTCTCTCGTTCTTCCTCCGCCAGCCGCTGCCAGGAATATTCAAAAACAGCCCGCATGCTGCGCTGACGTTCCGGGATGTTTTGCAGCCGGGTGCTTAAAATATCCAGATTGTGCTCAATCTCCGCAGCCAGTTTTTCAGCAGGCAGCATTTTTAACCAGGCGGCGGCCAACTCGATCCCCAGCGGCATCCCTTCGACTAACTGGCAAATCCGAATCACGTGCGTTTGTTCGGCCGCCAGCGAAAAACCAACCCTGGCCCGGCGGGCGCTCTGGGCGAACAGTTGGACGGCATCGTATTGCTCAACCCCTTCTCCTGGCAGAGCAGAGGTTGGAAAGGACAAGCCGGCTAGAGGATGATACCAGGCTTCTTGCAGGTTTAGGGCTTCTCGTGAGGTTACCAATATCTTCACGCCGGGAGCAGCGCTGAGTATTTCAGCAACTAGGTCAACGCTCTCTAACAATTGTTCAAAGTTGTCCAACAGCAGCAGCATCTCTTTGTCGCGTAAATAGTCAAGCAACTGCTGTTTGGGTGGAAGGTTGCCATAAAAAGTAAAGTTGGCGACCTCGGCAATGGCGGCGATAAGGCCGCTGGTTGAACTTACGGCGGCCAGCGGGATAAAGTAGATGCCATGGGGGAACAAAGTGGCCTCTGGGTCTAAGTCAACAATGGTTTGGGCTGTTTGAAGGGCCAGCCGGGTTTTGCCGATGCCGCCCATCCCCACCAGGGTGAGCAAGCGGCAGTCCTTATCCATCAGCCGGCGGATGATGTCTCTCAACTCTTGCTCCCGGCCAATAAAGGGGGTGGACTGCGGCGGCAGGTTGTGCCGAAGGGCGGAGGAGTGGGGGGGCGGGGGAGCAGGGGTGAGTCTTTCACCCCTGCCCCCCTGCCCCCCTGCCCCCGCCGAAGGCGTGCAGAGCGTGCTCAACTCCCCGGCGCGAAGCTGCTGGTAGAGCGCCCGCGTTTCCGGCCCCGGCTCCACTCCCAGTTCGTCGGCCAGGGCCTGGCGACAAATCTCAAACTGGGCCAGGGCGGCGCTGCGCTGGCCATTCTGAGCCAGCAGCCGCATCAACTGGCGGTGGGCTTCCTCGCGCCAGGGTTCCAGGCTCAACAGGCGGCGGATTACTGCAATGGCGTCGGGCAGTTCACCCTGCCTGGCGAGATGTTCTGCCAGGGTATGGAGGGTCTGGATGACCATTTCGCGCAGCCGGGCCTGTTCGGCCAGCATCCAGGTTTCAAAATCGGGGGCGTGGCGGACGTAATAGCCGCTCAGAAAGTCGCCCCGGTACAGGTCAACGGCCTGGCGAAGCGTGTCAAGGGTTGGGGTGTCAGGTGCGGGAGTGTCAGGTATCAGGTGCGAAGTGTCAAGTGTTGGGGTGTCACGTGTCAAGCGTCGGGTGTCGGGTAAAAAATCAACTTGATCCTTGACACGTGATACTTGAAACTTGGAACTTGCGCTTTGCGCGCCTTTGGCGACTTGAAACTTGGCACATGACACCTGGAACTCTGTAACATCTACCCAGGGAGTTGTTTTGAAGGCGATGGTTTGGCCGTCGAGGTCAAGATAATCACCCAGCACCTGGCGCAAATTAGCCAGGGCTTTACGCAGGTTGGTGCGGGCGGTCTCGTCGGGCGCATCGCCCCACAAGAGAGCCGCCAGGGTGGAACGAGGTTGGGGCTGACCGGTGACGGCCAGGTAATATAAAATGGCCTGGGCTTTGGCCGCCAGAGCTTCGGTTACCACCTGCTCTCCCAGGCTAATTTCAGGGCTACCCAGCAGCCTCAGTTGCAGCATCGGTCCGCTAAATCCCCCACTTTAAACCTTGTAGGAGTTCAAACCTTGTTCCCAAACTCAGTTTGGGAACAAGGTTTAAATTGAACTTATTTAAAAATTCACGCTAAAAGTCGCCTAAATTCACGCTTTTTTCCCGCTAATGGCACGGCAAGTTTGATATGATGGGGCTGTATCTTAAGTATAGCACAGGTTTCACAGAAAATTAAGTCATCCGCCAACACAATCAAAAATTTTCAACGAGAAAGGAGAGACAAACCATGTTGTGGGCCATCGCTACCCATGCCGGCCTTATTTTTGGACTGAGCTTGATCCAGGTTTCGGTCGGCACCCTGCGCACCATCATGATGACGCGAGGCCGCTCTACCTGGGCCGCTTTGCTGGGTTTTATGGAAGTGACCGTGTGGCTGATCGCTTTGGGCCAGGTAGTGGGTGATCTCGATACCATGTGGAAGGTGTTTAGCTACAGCGGTGGGTACATGACAGGCACGCTGGTGGGCATCTGGCTGGAAAACCGCCTGGCCCTAGGACATGTTGACCTGCACATTATTTCGACGAGCAAAGGGGCAGAGATTGTGCAAAAAGTACGCCAGGCCGGTTATGGGGCCACCCAACTATCGGCCGAGGGCCGATCCGGGCCGGTGCAATTGATTGAGGTGGTGGCCGCCCGCCGGCACGTGGCCGACATCTTGCGCCTGGTCAACGAGGTAGACGCGGCCTCCTTTGTGGCGGTGCGGGAGGCTTGCCATATAGTCCGGGGCTACCCGCGCCTGGCTCATGAGCGGTAAACATCCATATTTCCCCTCGTTCCCACGCTCTGCGTGGGAACGAGGGGAAGAGAATTTTGAAAGGAATTTAGAGCAACTATGTCCTTCAATCCCAAAGCCTCTCCCTAGCGCATCTATCTGGTCACTTTGTGGGCAGAACGTTCCGAGAAGACAGAGTCGCCGGCCATCTGGCGTTTTAGCCTCAAAGACCCGCAAACCGGCCAGCAGCGCGCCTTTGCCAACTTAACCATGTTGGTGGCCGCTTTGGTAGAGGAGATGACCCGGATCGAGGGCTTGCAGTTGCCGGGAGGTGAATCATCATAAGGCCACTATTCAAGATAAACGGAACGCCGATGATGCTGATCAAATTGATTTTTGCTGATCTTTTTAAGTTTACCGAGGAGAAAAACTATGTTGGCTTTACAAACCATCGAAACTGTTGAAAAAAGGGTCAAGCTTGCCACCGGGGTGGAGCTAGCCTATGTGGAGCAAGGGGACCCGGCGGGCGTGCCGGTGATCTTCCTGCACGGCATCACCGACTCCTGGCATTCCTTTGAGCCGGTGCTGCCTCATCTGCCTCACGCTATTCACGCCTTTGCCCTGACCCAACGCGGCCACGGCGAGTCGGAGCGCCCGGCCAGCGGTTATCGGCCTCAAGACTTTGCGGCGGACGTGGCCGCCTTTATGGACGCCCTGCAGCTTGAGCGGGCCATAATTGCCGGCCATTCCATGGGCAGCATCGTTGCCCAACGCTTTGGGCTGGACTACCCCGAACGCATCCTGGGGTTGGTCCTTATGGGTTCATTTGCCAGCTTCAAAGATAAACCGGGCTTGATGGAGTTTGTGGAAGTGGGCATATCCCAGCTTGAGGATCCCATTGATCCCGCCTTTGCCCGCGAGTTTCAAGAGAGCACCCTGGCTCAACCCATCCCGGCAGAGTTCCTGGAAACTGTAGTGCAGGAAAGCTTAAAAGTACCGGCGCGGGTGTGGAAAGCGGCTTTCCAGAGTCTCTTGGAAGGCGAATTTCCTGACGAGTTGAGCAAAATCAAGGCTCCTACCCTCATTGTCTGGGGCGATCAAGATGCCTACTGCCCCCTCAGCGACCAGGAGACCCTGCGCACAGCCATTGTAGGATCGCGGCTGCTAATCTATTCCGGCGTTGGGCATGCCGTCCACTGGGAGGAGCCGGCCCGCTTTGCCGCCGATTTGACGGCGTTTGTCAAAAGGCTTCAGTAATCAGTGATAGGTTATTGGTAATGAGTGATTGCAATTACCAATAACCAATTACCAACAACACAAGGGGGAAAAATGTACGACTATTTAGTAGACCAGGCCCAGGCGAGACGTGAGCAAATCTGGGCCGAAATTGAACAAGACCGGCTCATAAATGAAGCCAAAAAAGCAAAGAAGTCAAACTATTTTGAAACAGAAGGAGTCACAAAGATGAAAACTACATTCTCACGCGTTTTTGCAACCTTGCTCTGGCTGGTGCTGCTGGTGGCCGGGTTGACCGCGGCCGGTAACCCCTCAGAAGCGGCCGCTCACGGCCCGGATACTCACCCGCCGGCCGAAGCCGCTCCAACCACACCGGAGATTGCGCTGTTGGGCAACCTGGGCGACCACCACTACCCCATCAGCACCGGGTCAGAAATGGCCCAGCGCTACTTTAACCAGGGCTTGATGCTGACCTATGGTTTTAACCATGAACTGGCCATCCAATCGTTCCAGGCGGCCCTCAAGCTGGACCCGGCCTGCGCCATGTGCTATTGGGGCATTGCCTACGCCCTCGGCCCCAACATCAATGCGCCCATGGAAGGCGCGGCTGTACCCCAGGCCTATGCCGCCATTCAAAAGGCGCAGGAACTGGCGCCTCGGGCCAGCGCAGTGGAGCAAGCTTTGATTGCCGCCCTGGCTAAACGTTACGCTGCCGAGCCGGTTGAGGATCGCAGCAGTCTGGATAAAGCTTATGCCGACGCCATGCGCCAGGTCGTCAAACAGTATCCCAACGACCTTGATGCGGCTACCCTGTTTGCCGAGGCTTTGATGGACCTGATGCCCTGGAACTACTGGACCAAAGATGGCCAACCAACCGAATATACCAACGAAATCGTGACGACGCTAGAGTCAGTCATAGCCCGCAATCCTGACCACGCCGGAGCCAACCACTTCTACATCCACGCGGTTGAGGCTTCCCAAACGCCGGAGCGAGCCATCCCCAGCGCCCAACATTTAGAGGGGGCCGTGCCCGGCGCCGGTCACCTGATGCACATGCCGGCCCATGTTTACTGGCGCACCGGCCGCTACGCCGACGCCTACCGAATCAACATTGCCGCCATTCATTCCGATGAGCATACCGTCGGCGGCAAGCCCGACCAGGGCGCGCATACGCTTTACTCGCTGCTGTATTACCCGCACAACATCCACTTCTTGATGGCCGCCGCCCAGATGCAGGGCCGCAGCCAGGAAGCCATTGCCGCAGCCCGACGCGTAGCCAGCGACATCCCTCTGAGCGCCTACCAGGAAGTGGCGGCGATGGAAGACTTTATGCCCCTGCCCTACTTTGCGCTGGTTCGTTTTGGGAAGTGGGAGGAGATTTTGCAAGAGCCACAGCCTGACGCGCAGTTTCAATATGCTACCGCCATCTGGCATTGGGCGCGAGGGTTGGCCTACACCCGCCAGGGGCAGCTTGACCAGGCCGCAGCCGAGTCCGAGCAGTTGGCTGCCATTGCCCAAACCGATACGATCAAAGGGTTGACCCTCTACTCCTTTGCCCAGGCTTCCACCATGCTGGACATCGCCGGCCACGTGCTGGCCGGTGAGTTGGCCGGGGCGCAAGGCGACAACGTGAAGATGATCGCCGAGCTGGAAAAAGCGGTGGAGATCCAGGATAACCTGCACTACATCGAGCCGCCGGCCTGGCACTATCCGGTGCGCCATAACCTGGGCGCGGCTCTGATGCAGCTTGAGCGCTTTGCCGAAGCCGAGGCGGTCTACCGTGAGGATTTGCGCCAGTACCCAGAAAATGGCTGGTCGCTCTTTGGCCTGGCCCAAAGCCTGCAGGCCCAGAGCAAAACCGCCGAGGCCGCCGAGGTGCAGCAGCGTTTTGAAGCCGCCTGGCAAGAAGCCGATGTGCAATTGAGCGCATCCC
>CAZDMM010000066.1:0-17372 GCA_964505845.1 uncultured Caldilineaceae bacterium | reverse complement strand
CTTAATGACTGCCGCCGCCTTCAACATCCCTGCGATGGTCACGGCCAACAATGACACGGCGGCCATTGTCACCGGCGGGCGTGAGGCCGAGGCCATGAAACTGCTGCAAGCGGCGTCGGCCCCCGGCGATTTTGTAATGGGCGACAGCCAACTGCTCATTTTTATGGCCGGCCGGCGCACCCCCCCATCCCTGGGTGATGTGGCCCTGGTAGCCATCAAAGCCGGCCGCCAAACCTCTGAGCGGATGATCAGGCTAACCGAGCAGTATCAGGCCCCGGCGGTGGTGCAGTGGAGTCTACGGTTGCCCTGGCTGCCGGAGTACCTGGACTGGGTTGATAAAAATTACCTGGCCCGGCGCGTCTGGGATAACGACCACATTATCTATTTTGGCCTGCGCCTGCCGCCCGGCCGGCCCATCCCCAACGAGCGCACCGTGCAGCTGGGCGACTCGCTGGCCCTGCGCGGCTATCGCCTGGAGGCAGACGCGGTCAAGCCGGGTCAGGTTGTAACCTTAAAAGTATACTGGCAAACCGATGCCCCCCTGAGCCGGGATTATACCGTTTTTACCCAACTGCTGGATAAAAACGGCGCGTTGGTAGCCAGTTGGGACAGCCAGCCGCTCGGCGCTTATTGGCCCACCAGCCAGTGGCCGGCCCACGAGATTATCACCGACCTTGTCCAACTGCCCGTTCCCGCCGGCACGCCGCCCGGCGACTACAGATTGATCACCGGCATGTATCTGCTCGACACCCTGGAGCGCCTGCACGCCACCGACGGAAATGATTACATTAACTTAACGACACTGAGGCTAGAGTAAGGAGTAAGAAGTAAGAAGTAGGGAATAAGAAGATAATACTCCCTACTCCCTACTCCTTTTTTCAATGGATTTACTCGTCAACAAACCTGCCTCCGGGCCACTAACCCTGGCCGGGATCACCATTGAGCAGCGCTGGCTGCGTTTGGCCGCGCCCTTGAGCCTGGCGGCAGCCATCTTATTGCCACGCCTGCTGGGGCTGGGCGCCTTCCTCACCGCCGATGAAGATGACCAGATGATGTTTGCCAGCCTCTTTCTCAAATCGGTGCTACAAGGCGATTGGGCCGGGGCGCTGGTGCTGGGCTATCCCGGCGTGCCCACCCTCATACTGGGGGCGCTGGGCGTAGCGGTGCGTTACTGGTTTCACTATCAGGGCTGGCTGCCCCTCCCCTGGGTGCATGCCGATTTGTTAACCACGCTGGACCAGGTCACTACCCGTTTTGGCGTTTTTGAGCATCCGCTCGATTTCCTGGTGTGGGTGCGCCTGCCTCTGGCCCTGATCGCCTCGTTGAGCATCTGGGGCATCTACCTGCTGGCCAGGCGCCTGCTCGACGAGCGGCTGGCCCTGCTGGGCACGCTGATCATTGCTTTTGACCCCTTCATCCTGGCCCACACCCGCATTATCCACGTGGACGCGCCGCTGGCCTACTTTATGTTTCTCTCCTTTTTGGCCTTTTTGCTGTATCTTGAGCGGGGAAGCTGGCGCTGGCTGCTGCTGTCTGGCCTGTTTGGCGGGCTGGCGGGTCTGAGCAAAACGCCGGCGGCCCTGCTTGGCCCTATCCTGGTGGTCAGCGGGCTATTTTATGCCTTGTTTCCCCCGGTTGGGCTGGCCCCCTCGGTACGCTGGAAGCGTTTGGGCATTGCTTTGCTAGGCTGGGGACTCATTGCGGCGGGCGCGTTTACCGCCCTCTGGCCGGCCATGTGGACGCGCCCCATGTTTGCCCTGGAATGGATCATCAAAAATATTCAGAGCGTCAACCAAACAGCGCACCCCACCACCGGCCGCTTTTGGGGCGGACAACTGAGCGACCAAAGCCCCTACTATTACCTGGAAGCTTTGCCCTTTCACCTGACCCCGCTCACCACCATCGGTGGGATAGCGGCCCTGGCCCTGCTGGTGGTGGGCCTGCTCACCTACCGCCGCCGGGCCGATTCCTGGCCGGTCAAAATGCTGCCGTTGGCCCTGAGCCTGGCGGCCTACGTGGTCATGTTCATCGGGCCGGTTTCGCTCATCTCCCGGCGCGGCGACCGTTATATTTTGCCGGTCTTTTTTGCCGTTGGACTGCTGGCCGGCCTGGCCCTGTGGTGGCTGGCGGCGCTGCTCAAACAATACCTGCTCGCCTCTCACCGCTGGCTAACCGCAACCGGTCTCACCACTACCGCAGTCGCAATCCAGGCCCTCTTCGTGCTGTTGTACCACCCTTACTACCTGGCTTACTACAATCCCCTCCTGGGCGGGGGCCGGGTAGCGCCCTATCGCCTCAATGTAGGCTGGGGTGAGGGGCTAGACCTGGCCGCCCGCTATCTGAATGACCTCCATAAAACCTCCCCGCCGCTGGTGGCCTCCTGGTACAGCAACCAATTTGCGCCCTTTTATCAGGGCCGGACGATTGACCTGTCTAGCCAAAGCGCCGCTTTGGTGGGCAATTACACCGTTTTTTATCTCAACCAGGTGCAGCGAGGCTTCCCCAGCCGGGAAATTGTGGCCTATTTTCAGCAGCGCCAGCCGCTGCACGTGGTCAAACTGGGCGGCATTGATTACGCCTGGATCTATCCGGGGCCGATTATCAGCAAAACACCGCCGACGCAGTATACCTTTGCTACCCAGGCCCTCCTGGCCGGGGGCGCGCGGCTGGTTGGCGTAGATGTGCCCCGCCTGGAAATGCCGGTGGATGCCTACCCGCAGCTTACCGCTTCAACCCCGGCCCAAACGCCCCGCTTTTTTGGCGAGCCTGTGCCCGGCCTGCCGGTAACGCTCTTTTGGGAAACTGTCGGCCAGATTAATGGCGAGCAAAATATCTATATTCGTTTGGTTGATGAGCAAGGCAACATTTGGGGGCGGGTTGACCGGCTGATCCTGGCCGGCCTGTGGCGGCCCGACCGCTGGCGGGCCGGTTACTTTGTGCGAGATGAATACAAGCTGCCCATTGACCCGGCTACCCCGCCGGGAAAATACCATCTGGAAGTTGGCATGTATGATTTTGTCACCGGTCACAGCTACGGCGTGGTCAAAAATATCGGCGCGCTGACCCTTACCCCGCCCACCACCCTGCCGCAGCCGGCCCAACTGAATTTGAAACAGCCGTTGTCTACGGTGATTAATACCAGCCTGACTTTGCTGGGACACGATTACCAGGAGATGGAATTAGCGCCAGGCGCAGAAATCGCCGGCAAGATTTTTTGGCAGGCGGCGGCAGTGATGGACAAGGATTACCAGGTAGAGTTTGCTTTTTTAGCGCCGGGCAATAAAAAATATGTCATTGCCGAAGCGCCGCTCTCGGCCACCTATCCCAATTCCCACTGGCGGCGCGGCGAGGTAGTCGGCGCGGCTTACCGCTTTCGCGCCCCGGCCTCCACCCCGGCCGGCCGCTATCCCCTGCTGGTCACGGTGCTGGACCCGGATACGCATGAGCCGCTCGCGCCCTCTATCACCCTGGCCTCGGTAATTGTCAAGGCTCAGAAACGGAATTTTGATTTACCCCAGGATGTCACCCCGGTTTCAGCTTTTCTGAATGACGAGATTGAATTGATTGGCTACAAATTGCGCCAGCCCAGCGTGGCCCCGGAAGGCGCCTTTGGCCTGACGTTATATTGGCGCAGTGTGCGGCCCACCGCAACCAATTACACCGTTTTTGTCCACGCCGTTGGCCCGGATCAGGTGATTCGCGGTCAATGGGATAGCATGCCCCGGCAGGGGGCCGCCCCAACGAGCGGCTGGCTGCCAGGCGAGGTTATTGAGGATAATTACGACATCCCCATGGCCAAAGACGCCCCTCCCTGGAAGTATGACATCTTTGTGGGCATGTACGACAGTTTGACCGGCCAACGCCTGCCTGCCGCCAGCCAAAATTCCCCCATCTCCGAAAATCGCGTCTGGCTCACCCGAGTCCAGGTGGAGGAGAAATGATTGGCCTGCTGTTGGGCCTGGTTCTCTGCAATCTCATCATTTTGATCGGCCCCGATTGGTTCTGGCTGCGTTTTCCGGCGGCCGTGGCTTTAACCTTTGTTTTACCGGGTTGGGCCTGGGTATCTGCCCTTAACTGGCTGGACACGGACGACGTGGTGGAGCGCATGGTGCTGCTGCTCGGCGGTGGCTCGGTTATCTCGGCGGCGGCTCTGCTTTTAGCTCTGTTAGTACCCGGCCCCTTCACCGAAACGCCCAACCTGATCGCCCTCAACCTGGCAACCTTAACCGGCCTCGCCTGGAGATTGGCAACTGGCAAATTGGTCATCGGTAATTGGAGATTAGTAAATAACCGATTACCAATTACTAATTACCACGCTTCCCGCACCGTGCTGCTCATCCTCCTGGCGATCATCGCCGTTGCCGCTTTTACCCGCCTCACCCGGCTGGGCTACGCCGAATTTCACGAAGATGAGCTGGAAAACATGAGGCTCATCGTGCGGGCCTACAAAGGCGAAGAGTATGCTCCTTTCCTGGACAGCAAAGGGCCGATTCATTGGCTGCTGCCGGCTGCGCTGTGGTATCTCAACGGCTGGGTCAATGAAGGGATTGCCCGCACGCCCTTTGTGCTGGCTTCGATCCTGCTGGTGCCTTTGATATACAGCCTGGGGCGCCGCATGAGCGGCGGGCGTCACTCGGTGGGGCTGGCGGCGGCCGGCCTGGTAGCCTTAAACGGCTTTTTTGTGGCCCTGGCCCGGCATGTAGAAAATCGCGCCCTGATCGTCTTTTGGGGGGCGCTGGCGCTCTGGTTTGCTTATCGCTATTACCGAGAAAATCTAAACCGGCATTTGCTGTACGCCGCCCTCACCCTGGCCGTCGGTTTGATTGCCCACCCCAATGTGCTGCTGTATCTGCCGGTATTTGGCTACATCCTGTGGCTAAAACTGCGGCTGGATGGGCCGGCCTGGCGCAGAGAGTGGCCCTGGCTGGCCGGGGCGGCGCTGCTGTTCACCGGTCTGACTGCCCTATTCTACGTGCCTTACCTCACCGACCCCGAAATTGGGCTGGTCTACCAATATTTTGCCCAGGAGCGGGTAGGCGAGTCGCTGCTGTACAACCAGGTGGGCAATATTTTTGTGGAAGATGCCCTGTACACCAGCCGCTACTATGCTCCGTTCCTGGTAGCTTTGCTGGCCTGGCTGCTGCTGCGTTATTTTGCTCGATGGCGCTGGTGGGGCTGGGGCCTGCTGGCCGCTTTGAGTGCGGCCATTGTCAGCACCGTCATCTGGCCCCAGGAGTGGATTGTGCAGGGCGTCAACCTGGCTTTTGTTCCGGCGGCCCTGTTGGGCCTGGTTTTTATGCTGCCCAGGCAAACCTCCAAAATTTATCCTGACCCAGAAGTAAAAATTCTGTGGCTCTGGTTCAGCTTGACCCTGGGGGCGCTGGTCTATTTGGCAAAAGACGCCTCTAACCACATTCAAATGGCCTATACCGGCTGGTCTGTGCTGGCCGCCCTGGCCCTGGTAGATTTGTGGCGCTGTCTCTCGGCAGCCCCAGGCCAGCAGACCGCAGACCGGAAAGCTAACCTATCACCTATCCCCGGTCTTTGGTCCCCGGTCAAGTTCCTGCTGCAAGGCGGTCTCGTCCTTTACCTGGTTATAACCATTCCGCTGATCCTATTTTACCAATACCTCTGCTTTGACGACACGGTGACGGCCTACTGGCAAGCCAAACGCGAGGCCGAGTTTAACCCCAATTCCGTTTACACCTGGCTGTACGGCGGAATTCCGCGCCCGCACCGGACCATCTCTAATCCGCGTTTGGGCGGCTGGAAGGCGGTGGGCTACCTGTGGCAGCAAGGCGTGCTGGCGGGCGATTTCCGCAGCATCAACGAGTCCTTTGCCGTGCCGGTCTGGTACACCTTCCAGACCCCCCGCTCCTGTTATGACGACCCTCAAAACTATTGGGTGCGCAACGACTGGAAAGGCTGGCCGGAAGAAGCCCAAAAAGTGCCGGCGCAGGGCTATACCCTTACCCGCCTGGTGCTGGTGGATGGGCAGCCCATGCTGCGCCTCTACGAAAAAAATGCCCCTCCCCGCGAACCGGAAGTGCTCGATTCTGAGCTTTATCGCCCCCAATTTGACCGATTAATGACCCCGGCGCGCCTGGCCCAGGACGAAAATATCACCCATCCGGCCTCCTATAACTTTGGCGACAAGCTGCTCATGCGCGGCTATGAACTCAAGCAGACCGCCGCCCACCCCGGCGACCTGATCCGGGTGACGGTTTTTTGGCGGGCCTCAACCTCAATGGACATCCGCTATCGCGCCTTCATGCACCTGCTTGGCCCGGATGGCCGGCGTTGGGGCCAACACGATGATGACCCGGCCTGTCGCCTGCTGACCACCGAGATGCGCCCTGGCCAGGACTCCTCCCGCCAGTTCCGCCTGCCGGTTGACCCGGCCACCCCGCCCGGCGATTACCAGATTGTCTTTGGCCTGTACGATCCGGCTACCCAGGCTCGTCTGCCCATTTGGAACAACCTGGCCGGCCAATCGCCGGGTGACAGCGTGGTGCTGGGGCAGGTGAGCGTCCATTAATAATCGGCAATTGTCAATTGCCAATTGTGTGATGTCTTGCCCTCAACTATAATGGCCCTGATGGAAACAACCCTCAAGAAATGCCTTACCCGGCCCCTCACCGAATGGGCCATTCTGGGCCTTTTTTGTTTAACTGCCGTCCTTGTCACCTGGCCCACCGCCGTTCGCCTCAACGACTTTGCCGTTTTTGCCACCGACCCTCTGCTGGAAGCCTGGACGCTCAAGTGGGATGCCCACAGCCTTTTAGCCGGGCCGGCCGCGCTGGGGCAAATCTGGGATGCCAACATCTTTTACCCCTATCCCCATACCCTGGCCTTTTCTGAACATCTATTTTCTTCCGCGCTCATTTTGCTGCCTTTTACTCTGCTCGGCTCAACGCCCCTGGCGGCGGCTAACCTGGGGGTGCTGTTTACCACGGCCTTATCCGGCTGGAGCATGTACCTCCTGGTGCGGTGGCTCACCGGCAACCGCCAGGCCGGGTTGGTGGCCGGGCTTTTTTTTGCCGTCGCCCCCTTTCGCATGGGGCATCTCATTCAACTGCACCTCTTATCTACCCAATGGATACCCCTGGCCTTTTTGGCCTTTGCCCGGCTGATTAAGCTAAACCGCAGCAGGGATTTGCTGCTGCTGCTGATTTTTACCAATCTGCAATTTTTTGCCTCGGTCAATTACGCCCCTTTGGTGGCCCTGGGGTTGGGCGTCTGGGCCGCCTTTTATTTGATTGCCTATCGCCGGATGATTTCGGCCAGCCTGTCAGCCCGCCTGGCGATTTTTGCCCTTGTCACCGCCACCCTCAATTGGCCGGTGCTGCGCCTGTACCAGCAGGTCAGCGACCACATGGGCATTGTGCGCTCCCTGGGCGACGCCAAAGTTTACGGCGCATCCCTGGCTCACTATCTCACCCCTATCGCCAACAGCCTGCTCTATCAGCGCTGGCTCGGCTGGCCCGGCCTGCTTGACTCCGCCTTTCCGGGGCTGGTGATTTTTGGCCTGGCCCTGGCCGGCCTTGTCTTCACCCCCGGCCGGTTAAGGTTTCCCAAACCGCTTGCGGCCCTGCTGGCTATCGTGCTTGTTGGCCTGGCCCTCTCCTTTGGAGCCAATGACCTGGCCTTTGGCGAAAAGCTGGCCCCGCTGGCCGCGCGCTGGCTGCCCTATCCCTATTTGTATAACGCGCTGCCCTTGCTGCAAGGCTTGCGCGCCCCGGTGCGTTTTGCTCTGTTGGTCACTTTTGGGTTGGCGGTGTTGGCCGGTTTTGGCCTGGCCGCCCTGGAGCGACGCTGGTGGGCCAAAGGAGCACGCCCCTTCGTCGCCGCCGTACTCGCCGGGGCCTTTGTTCTGCTGGAACACAACCCCGCCCCGCTACCCGGCGTATCTGTGCCCTATGGCAGCCCGCTCTACGAGCGGTTGGCCCATCTGCCGCCCGACACAGTGATCCTGGAGCTGCCTTACTACCTGCACACTCAGGGCAGTTTCACGGAATTGTCGCGGGTATACGAGTCGGCCAGACATTGGCGGCGGATGGTCAACGGAGGTTCCGGCTTCAAACCGGCTTGGCTGGTCAGGCTAGGCCCCGCGCTCGACGCCTTTCCCGACGCCCGCTCCCTGGATGTGCTGCGCCAATTAGGGGTGACTGTGGTGGCGCTGCATCATGATCAAGTTGACCCGGCGGCCTGGGACAACATGCTTGGGCTGCTGCCCGGCTATCTTCCGGCCATTGAGGCCATCGAAAGTGTGGGGGAAGATTTGTTTTTGCAGCTACGGCCCCCTACCTGTTCCCCTGATATTAACCAAGTGCAAGTTGATGGGGCGGCCTTCCCTACCCTCACCTTTACAAACACCGGCCCGGCCGCGTGGGTAGCCGATCCGCGCCAGCCCAGCCGCTGGCAGGCCGGCGCTCAAAGCCAGGAATTTTTGGAGCCGCTCTTTGTTGCCGCCGGCCAAACCGTCAGCATGACGCTGCCTATCACTGCGCCTGACTCCCCCTGGCAGGTAGATTTAGCTAATCAGAAGCGCAACCTCTCATCGGAGGAGTCGCTGGTGGGGCGGCCAACACCTGCGCCTGCGGGTCATTGGCAACCGGTCCAAATCCCCTTTGCCGATGGCGCGGTGCTGCAAGCGGCGGCTCTGGCCGATGGGTCGGCCCACCCCTGTGGCGCCCTGCAACTTAGCCTCCAATGGAGTTGGCCTCAGCCAGGCGATCATCAAGTCGGCGTCAAACTACTTGACCGTTTTGGCCGGGTAACGGTTGACAGCATAGTTCACCCCCTGCCCACCGCAGAGCCATCCATTTCTACCCATCTCTTACCCCTGACCGAGACGACGCCGCCCGGCCAATACCAACTGCAAGTTCAACTGCTCGCCTCAAACGGGCAGGAGATTCCCCCGGTCGGGCCGGATGGCGCACCGGTAGCCCGGCCCATCGCTTTGCCGGTTGTGATTCGCCC
The DNA here is from genome assembly GCA_964505845.1 of uncultured Caldilineaceae bacterium. Classification (GTDB taxonomy): domain Bacteria; phylum Chloroflexota; class Anaerolineae; order 4572-78; family J111; genus DSQQ01. The sequence goes on along the minus strand of CAZDMM010000066.1, from coordinate 8,390 downwards.
GGCCGGGGCGCCGGCGCCGGTCGCACCGGCCGCCCAATTAGAAAATGGGGTCTCTCTGCTCAAAGTTGACCTGCCTCAGCAGGAGTTTCACGCCGGGGAGTGGGTGCGTTTTAGCCTAAACTGGCAGGCCGTCGAAAAGCCGCCGGGGGATTTCACCGTTTTTACCCAGTTTCTTGGCCCGGACGGAAAAGTGTATGGGCAGCACGACAACCCACCCTACGGCGGCTGGTATCTCACCTCGCTGTGGCGGCCGGGCGAGGTGGTGCAGGATGATTACGCCATCCGGCTGGATGCCGCAGCCCCGGCGGGCGACTATCGCCTGGTGGTGGGCATGTACGATTCGGCCAGCGGTCAGCGTGTCCACGTTGAGCAAGGCGGTGATTTTATTGAAGCCGGAAACGTTACGGTTGTCGCTCCCTGAGCAAAGATGATGACCTTCTTCAACCGTTTGCTGTTAATCTTTTCAGGGGTACTGGTGGCCCTGCTCATCGCCGAAGTGGGCCTGCGCCGGTTAGGGCCGATGGTTGACCCGGCGGCCAAGAACGAATGGCTGGGCTGCGTCGGCTGGGCCGGCCAACCTCACCAGGTTGTCAGCTACACCACCGATCAGTTCTCCACCACCGAGAGGATCAATTCGGCCGGGCTGCCCGATGTGGAACACAGCTACCGCAAGCCAAACGGCGTTTACCGCATCCTCATCATCGGCGACTCCTTTGTGGAAGCTTACCAGGTTAGCCTGGAGCAATCCTTTCCGCGCTTGTTGGAAAAAATGTTAAACGAGCGGCGCAGCCCGGAGGCTCCTCGTTTTGAGGTCATCAAGGCCGGCTATCGCTCCTGGGGGACAGACCAGGAATGGTTATATTTTCAATGCGAGGGCTTTAAATATCAGCCGGATTTGGTGCTGCTGGGCTTTACCGTAAATGATGTGGTAGATAATTACACTCCCCTCAAAGCCAAAATGGTCGGCTGGCCCGAAAATTCACCGCCCAAACCATTTTTTACCCTGGAAAACGGTGAATTAAAGCGGCAAAACTTTCCCTTCCCACCGCCGCCCGCCGAAGTTCAACCCCAAACCTGGCCCGAATACCTGTACAAATATTCGGTGGCTTATCGCGTGGCCGCCAAAGGCTGGGAATCGCTTTTATTGAAGCTGGCTGAACTCAACCAGCCGCCTAACCCCCTTGACAGCCCGGCTCAGACAACCGAGAGCCGTTTTCCCCGGCACACCATGCATTTCTCCATGCCGGTCTACCTGGAGTCGGCCCCGCCGGAGTATGAGGCCGCCTGGCAGCTAACCCTGGCCCTGCTCAAGGCCATGCAGGCCGAGGCGTCTCAACGGCGCCTCGCCTTTGCGGTTTTTTCAAACAGCCAAATCTGGTCTACCCACCCTTCGGTTGAGCAGGCCCTGGTGCGCAGTGACCCGCTCTATGCCAATACCCGGTTTGATTGGGACCGGCCCGACCAAAGGGTCGGCCAGTTTTTGGGGGAGTTGGGCGTCCCATTTTTGCCGCTCGATCCCGGTTTTAGAGCTTATGCCGCCGGGCGCAAGGATAGGCTTTTATTTTTCAACGAGGGGCATTGGAATGAGGCGGGGCATCAGGTGGCGGCCCAATTGCTGTACGACTGGCTCATTGAGCAAAAGTTGGTCCCGCCGTAAACACCGGGGGTATTTTTGGGGCCTGGTGAGGTTGGCTGGCTATTTTGCCGGGGTGTGCTCTAACCTACAGCCAGGATAGACCTCAATGATTTTGAAAACTTTTGAGGTCTGCCGAAAACCTCGGACAGCCCTCTTTGCCCGGTCAAGCCTGGCCTGGGGGCAAGAGACCGGCCTGCGCGATGGCCTGCCACAACCGCTCCGACACGCCGGCCGGCAGCTCGGCCCGGCCATAGCGCCGGTACAGGCTGACCGTTTTGCGGGTGGTATCTACCACAATGCGGCAGTTGGGGCAGCCGGCCAGGTGATGTTCCAATTCAGCGCACAACGAGGCCGCTAATTCGCCGTCAATATAATCGGAAAGCTGGTTAAAAAACTCACGGCATTTTGGCTCAGGCATCTCCAGGCTCCTTTACTGGTCGGGTGGCAAAATAACTCGACAACAACTCACGCAGTTTCAAGCGAGCGCGGTGCAAACGCACTTTGACTGTACCCTCAGACAGCCCCAATACTTCAGCGGTTTCCTGAATAGATAGCCCTTCCAGGTCACGCCAGATAAAAACAATCCGCAGCGACGGCGGCAGTTGGGTGATGGCCTCAGCCATGACGGCTTGCATTTCGGCGGTCAGCAATTGATCTTCCGGGGCGTGCGACCAGTCAATAAAAAATTGAGGCGTAAAATCACCCTCTTCATCCGGTTCCCCGGCTTCATCCACCGACAGCATCTCCGGCTGGCTGGCCCCGCGCCGCCGCCGGGATAAGCAGGCGTTAGAGGCAATCCGGTACAACCAGGTAGCTAGCTGAGAGCGGCCTTCAAAGCGGGGCAAGGCTTTGAGGGCATTGAGAAAGGTTTCCTGCAAGGTTTCTTCGGCATCCTCAACATTACCGCACATCCGCAGGGCCACATTGTACACACGATTCTGGTGGGTAGCGATAATCTCGGCCAGGGCAGTTTGATCACCCTGCCTGGCCCGCTCGATCATAGCTGATTCACTCGACAAAGGTTAACTCCATCAGACAGCAATTTCACGGCCTGAGTATCGCTCAGGCCGTGAGGATAAGGCTTTAGTTTAGATTATAACCCCGGTCAAGGTAGATGCAAGACCAGCGCCGGTTGGGGCCCGTCCCGAATTTTAGGTGTGCGGGCCAGAAACCCGTTTTCTAAAAAAAATGGGTTTCTACCCAAAAGATGGGATAAACCTGCCGGTTGATGAGCACACGGCCCATCTCAGCGGCGGATGCCTCAGGTTCCGCCGGGGGCGCAGGCGGCAGCAGAGCCGGCAGAGCCAGAACTGCTCCCCTTAACATTAGCCGCAAAGGTGGAGAGTTTCTTTTGGATATGAGCCTGGCCGCAGACCGGGCAGACCACTTCGCTGATGGCTCCGGCGCTGCGGACAAGTTTTTCAAAGGATTTGCCGCAGCTCAGGCAGTCAAATTCATATAAGGGCATGGATTCGTCAAACCTCCAATTTGGATTGAATATCATGAGGTTAGATGCAAAACAAGCCCAAAAGTTACAAGCTGCAGCCTTCAACATCCGAATTATTGAGAAAATCTCTGCGCCGAGCGCGCCCGCGCCCTGGCCGCTTCTGTTTCACGGTTCTTCGGTGGAGCAAGGGTCTCCAGCGAGGTGAGCAGGCGGCGGGTGGCGGCGGCAACCTCGTCAACGGCGGCCAGGAAGGCGGCCTCGTTGGCTTTAGAGGGCCGGTTGAAACCGCTGACCTTGCGCACAAACTGGAGCGAGGCCGCCCGAATCTCGTCCTCGGTCACGGGCGGCTCAAAGTTGAAGAGCGGCTTGATGTTTCGACACATAAACAATTCCTTTACAGCCAATCCAGACCCTAAACGAGGCTGGAAAATTGGAGGACTGGAAGGCTGGAAAAACCTTCCAACCTTCCAACCCGCCAGCCTTCCAAACAGATTACCGAATTTGGTCGTCAAACTTCATTAGGATCTTCAGCCTGGGGGAGCACCGGCTTGATGTCCACCACTGGCGTGCCGTCAATGGCTTCAAGCGGCCCCACTTTTATGCGGTTCCCATTAATCTCCAGCACCGTTACTGGATGTAGCCCCAGCGGGTTGGGCCGGTCGGGCGAGCGGGTGGCAAAAACGCCGGTGAGCGGGTTAGCCTCATCCCCGCGAGGATGCACTTTCAAGATGTCGCGCTGCGCCCGGTGAAACCAGGTAATGACGATAATTTTATCGCCGACGGCCATGCCGTCAAGCCCGGCGGCCAGCGCCGGGTTAATTTCGAGCCAGGCGTCGGGCGCGCCTTCACGGCCCTGCCTGGGCGCATCTTCCAGGCGTTTGAGCGGCGAATGAATCAAGCCAACCGGGTCAAGTGAATAGGGAATCTCTGGCATAGCTCAACCTCCGTTGTGGTCAGTGAGCCTGCTGCCAGCGCTGGCGGATGATGCGTTCGCCCTCATACACCGTTGAGGCGGCGCTTTCAAGGCTGAACTCGAACAAAATATATCGTTCCGCCGGCGCGTAGGGCGCCAGTTGCACGGCCAGGGCGCGTAATTCGGAATCATCAACAAATTGAGCCTGCCCGCTGATAGTGAACTCACCGCTGGTTCCGCCGGTATCACTTACGGCGCAGTGAAGGGTATACCGTCCATCTCGGCGCAAGTCGTGGCCTTTCGGTGAAGTCGGCTCCATAAACACAAACAGATGGCCTTGCCCAATCATCGGGGTCACAGGATGGAGCCGCGGGGAGCCATCTTTACGCAAAGTAGCCAGATAGGCCACCTGACCGTGCAGCCGTGCGGCCCCAAAGGCCGCCAGTGCGGGATGTTTCTCCTCAAGCGCTTTCCAACTCATCAGTTTCAACCTCCACTGGTAGCATCGGCTTTGATGGCTGCCCGACTCGCCCTGGCCAGAAAGAGGACTCCCAAGGTGCGGCCCGGCGGTCGAAGCGCCCAGGAGGCGAGCGTGAGCACAGCCAGGAAGCCGGTGTAGAATATGTGCCACGCGGCGCTGCCGGACACCGCATGCGAGACAGCCGCGCCGGTCATATTGAAGAAGATGCCGGCGTAGGCCCATTCCTTAAGCCGCGGAAATCCCGGCGCCAGTACAGCCATGGTTCCAAATACCTTCCATACCCCGAGGATCAGCATGAAGTACAGCGGGTAACCCAGCAGGCGCATACCCTCGACGTTGTCTTCTCGCTGGGCCAGTTCCGCGATAGCCCCGGCCAGAATGTTGAACAGAAGGAAGGTGGTGATCAGCCAATAGCCCATCACCCTTATTTTCATGATTATACCTCCATTTTCTCGATGGGTTTAACCTTCGCGGCTGAGATAATCTATCTTCTTTTGGATGGCCTGCCGGTCGGCCTGGGTTTTGGCAAGAGAGAAAGCTCTTTGAAAATTTTGTTTTGCTTTTTCGTTGTCAATATCCGTGTAAAGCTCGCCCAGCAGGGTAAAGTAAAGGTGGTTGCCGGTCAATTTTAACTTTTCAGCCTCGATGATGGCTTCTTCTTTGCCGTTGGCTTTTGAGAGAGCATACGTCCGGTTGAGCGCGGCCACTGGCGAGTATTCTAGCTGCAGCAGTTGGTTGTAGAGCTGCAAAATATTTTCCCACTTTTCCGGAGTGTCGGCCTGGTGGGTGTGCCAATAGGCGATAGCGGCTTCCAGGTGATATTTTGATAGTTGAGGGCCGCTGGCCGAACAGGATAAAAAATATTCTCCCCGGCGGATCAAATCGGTATCCCACAGGCTGGTATCCTGGTCGGCGTACAAGATCGGTTCGCCGCTTTCCGTCTGCCGGGCGGCAAATCTTGAGGCTTGAAAGCACATCAGCGACAGCAGCGCGTTCACCTGCGGCTTGTTGGTCTCTCTGGTTTCAACCAGCATATAACACAGGCGCATGGCTTCCAGGCAAAGCTCTTTCCGCAGCGTGGGGTCCTGGCTGGTGGAATAGTAGCCTTCGCTGAACAGCAAATAAAGGGTCGTTAAGACCGTTTCCAGGCGCGCCTCAATTTCGGCGGCGGCGGGCAGTTCAATTTTAATTTTTTCCTGGCGCAATTTTTCTTTGGCCCGGTACAGGCGCTTATTGATAGTTTCTTTGTTGGTTAAAAAAGCAGCGGCGATTTCCTCGATGCTGAAGCCGCACAGAATCCGCAGCGATAAACCGATTTGGGCTTCCGGCGAAATGGCCGGATGGCAGATAGCAAACATCATCTGCAATTGGCTGTCGTTGATATTTTGCGGCGACAGGTCAATTTCTTCTGCATGAGCTTCGGAAGCGGAATGGGTTAAGGCGGGAATGATTTTGTTTTCAAAAATTGAGCCGCGCTGCAAATAGTTTTTGGCTTTGTTCTTGGCCACATGGTAAAGCCAGGCGGTTGGGTTCGGCGGAACGCCTTTCAGCGCCCACGTTTCCGAAGCTGTCAGAAAGGCGTCGCCGGCAATATCTTCCGCCGTTTCGATCTGGTCAAAGCCAAAATGCTTGCACAGGACCGACACGATTTTCCGGTATTCAGTTCTGAATAACTGCGGGATAAGGTCGGGTTGTGTTGTCATAAGCTAAAAGCTCTCAGGTTTGCGGAAGCTTATTTTAGATGATCGTTTTTTACCATCAAATCCGCTCATACAGGTGGCAGGCCGGAAGAGGGGATATCTTTTATCCAGCCTTCCAGCCTGCCAATCTTCCAGCGATCAGACCCGTTTTGAAAAACCCGGCTTCAATCTCTTCGCTTTACGAGACGCTGATCTCTCTCACCTCGACATTGCCGCCGATGGACAGTATCGGGCAGCCTTGGGCCAATTCGGCCGCCCCGTCCAGCGATTCGGCCTTGACGGTGCAGTAGCCGACGAGCGTTTCTTTGATCTCGGTGTACGGCCCGTCGGTGATGACCCCGCTTGGCCTGACCACTTTGCCGGCGGGGTTCAATTGCTGGCCGGCCGCCCCCCATTTATTTTGGGCCGCGATGCCGCCGATCCAATCTTGCCATTTTTTGGCCCTGGCCTGCCATTCTGCCGAATCCCGCGGCGACATGGTCTCGTATTCGCCTCTGAAGATTAACATGAATTCTTTCATTTGGCTCTCCTTTGGGTTTCATTGTTATTGAATGTTTGCTTGACACTCTTATAACAGTTGAGCCGGCCAAAATTGGACATCTTCAGATTTCTATCTTTCACTCAATCGAGCCGTATACCTGGCAGCGGCCAGCAGCCAGACGCAGTAGGCCACCACCAGGAGCCGGTTGGGCCAGCCGGCCTGCACCTGTGGGCCAAATTCACCGCCGCTTTGGGAAAGCCCAATAAACACCGCGGCAAACATCAACACCAGGCTGAGCCAGGTCAGATGGGCCGTCCCCAGCAGCCAGGCCGGGCGGCGTGCCAGGCTCAGGCTCATCAGCACCGCCGCAACCGGCAGGCTGGGCATGCCAATGATCGCCGCCAGCCCGTGCAGGTCGTGACGGGCATCGAAAATGGCCGCCATACTCATGCCCACCGCCGCCGCCAGCAAGAAACCCAGCCCAATTTTGCCGCGCAGGGTCGGCAGGTGCGGCTTGATGGCGAAGAAGAGAGCCACGCAGCTCAGCGCCCAGCTCAGAAACATGAGGGCCAGTACCCAGCCATAATTCCCCAGGGCATACTCGCTGACCATGCGCCACGAAGGATCCAACTCGGGACTAAGCCCGTGCAGCGCGGCCAGCAAAACCAGCGTTACAGTCGCTGCCACTATTGAGAGACGAGCCGCCATGGGTGAAATCGCTGTTACCGGCCTGGTTATCGTTGTATTTTTGATCATGAGAGTCCTCCCTTAATGAGTTAAGCCCGGTCGGGTTGATAGCGCATCAAGACAACGCCCGACGGAAACGGTTTGGACTCGGTCAATTTTAAGTTGACGCGCAGGCCATCCGGGAAAAGCCGCTTCCCCCTGCCCAACACCACTGGATAGACTAGCAGGCTGTATTCGTCAACCAGGTCATGGTGTATCAGGGTATGCACCAACACGCTGCTGCCGTCCACGTAGATGTGTTTGCCAGGCTTTTCCTTCAACTTTTGCACTTCTTCAACCACATTTTGCCTGATCAAGGTTGAGTTGCGCCAGGCCTCTACCGAGGTCAGCGTGGTTGAGACGACGTATTTCTGTAGCTTGTTCATCACATCGCCAAATGGATCGCCCTCGGCCATCGGTTCAAAGGCGCCGCCGTGAATCTGCCAGGTTTTGCGCCCCAACAGAAAGGCGCCGCACTCGCTCATGGCTTGAAAGAAATGTACGCCAATATCGTCGTGCCAGTAGGGCATGGTCCACCCCCCGTGGCTGAAGCCCCCTTCGGTATCCTCATCGGCGCCACCCGGCGCCTGGATCACCCCATCCAATGAAACAAATTGAGAAACAATTAGTTTTCTCATCACGATCCCCCTATTCTTTAATTTTTAGATAAATATGAAACGTAATAGCTGATTGTCGGATTTAGTGTGTGTAATCGGGCGACTCAGGCGTTCGCCAGGTACGCCTCCAGGCGGTCGAGGGTCTGAGTGAACCCCTCGACCATGCCCATGGCCAGCGTAGCCTCCTTGTCGGCCACCGAAGCGAACTCTGTCCGGCTGGTCAGCCGGGTCTTACCCTCCTGCTCGGTAAAGATCAGCGTGATCAGCATTTCTGGCATGCCTTCCAGCACTTTGCCGGCCGTATCGGCAAACCGGTCGGTGTAGACAATCCGTTCCGGCGCACTGATTTCGTGGTAAGTGGCCTGGCCACAGCCATCTTCGCCCCCCGG
>CAZDMM010000065.1:0-17423 GCA_964505845.1 uncultured Caldilineaceae bacterium | reverse complement strand
CTGCGGGCGGCATAGGGATGCCGCCCTACGGTGAATAGAGCTATTTTCTGAGGAGAGGGTCGAAATGACGCGAAACATGCTTACCGCAGCGGAAGGGCTTGCAGGGCCGGCTTGGGGGTCAAATCGGTGCGCCACAGGCCAAAGAAGTGCTCCGGGTTGGGCGGCTGGCCGGGGGCCGGCACAAAATCAAAAGCGGTCCAGACAATCCAGCCGGCCAGCTTTTGGGCCTCAACTGCCCGCAGAGCGCGGCCCAGCGCGTCGGCCTGGGTTTGTTCAGGCTGCGCCCCGCCCGACTCAGCCCAGGTATCATAGCCAATTTCGCCCAGCACCAGCGGTTTGGCGGTAGCCCGGCGATACTCGTTGAGGCGGGGTTGCAGCCGGTCAGGCTCGTCCCAGTGATGGAAGGAGAGGAAATCAACATAAGGGGCGGTCGGCAGGGGATCGCCCCACCAACCGGCGGTGACCAGGTGATAGGGATCATTTTCTTTGACCAGCGGGCTGATATGAGCCAGCCAGTTAATGACCTCGGTCTGGGTAAACTTGGCGTCCTCCTGTGATTGCGCTCCGTAATTGATGTCCCCTTCGTTGCGCACATCCCAGGCCAGAATAGTAGGATCGTTGCGGTAGCGGCGGACAATGTAAATGGTCTGATTATCGTAGTGGGCCAGGTCGGTGTACAGCGGGCGAAAGATCAGGTCGGGCAGGTCGTTGAGGGTCATAATGACTTTCAGATGGCGCTGGCGAGCCAACTCCAGCAGTTGATCCAGCAAGGCAAAGGCCGGCTCGTTGGGGATGGCGTCTTCGGGCTGGCAGGTAAAGAGCGGCTCATACCACAGAAAGATGCGCAAGGTGTTGAAACCGGCCTGTTGAATAACATCTAGCTCTTTGGCCATTTCGGCCGGGTCGGCTTCACGCAGAAAACGCTGCCAGGGGGCCTGGCGGGGGTAATAATTAAGCCCTTTGACGGTAAAGGGCTTGCCGGCCAACTGCAACTGGTCGCCTTTAATGGTAACGAATTGTGAGGTGTCAGGGGTAGCTTGGGGGGCCGGGTCGGGGCGTGGGGCGGCGGTGGAGAGACAGGCCGGTGGGGTTGGTTTGGGCAGCGCCTTGAGGCGCACCAGGGCGTCGAGGGCTTCTTTACGCTGGGGGTCAATGGCCAGGGCGGCCCGGTATTGGGCAATGGCCTGCTCGGCCTGGTTCTGATCTTCCAGGGCCACGCCATAAATGTAATGGGCGGCATATTTTTTGCTCAACAGCGGTTCGTCGCCGCAGCTTTGGCCGGCAGCGATGAGTTTTTCCAATATGGTCAGGGCCGACGGCCAATCCCGGCCCCAGGCGGCGTCCAGGTCGGCGCAGGTGAGGGGGGGGGGTGGGGGGGGGGGGGGGGGGGGGGGGGGGGGGGGGGGGGGGGGGGGTCGCTGGGGGGGTAAGGGGGGGGGGGGTTGGGGGTGGCGGTGTAGGCTGGCAGGCCGTCAGGGCCGCCATGAGCAGGCCCATCCCATAGATGATCCAGCGGTAAGGGTCAAACACCTTAAATTTTTTGGTTAGTTTCATTATAATTGGGTGTATTTCATTTGAAATAGTAGCAAAGGCATCCTTCCTTATGCCTTTGCGATAAGGCAGCAGAAGGGACACAGAGATGCCCCTCCTGTCTTTCATTTCATTCAATTCATCTCATCCTAATCAGGAAAAAAGAGATGTCAAATTTAGGCAGTTTGGCCGGGTAAATAAGCCTTTTGTCATCTTGTTCTTTGCTGTCGCCTCGACTATAATTTTAAGGCATTTAAATTCATCATCCATTTCAAAATATCCTGCAACCCCGCACTAAGAAACGTGAGACGCCGGTTGATTAGCTCCAGGAATTTAAAAGCTCTCTTAAAATTAGCGGCCCTGGTGGTGGCGCCTTGTCTATTAAGCCTGGGCTTCACAGCTTCCTCAAACGCGGCTGCCCCTACCTTCCATTTTGAACATCTTTCCCTGGAACAGGGTCTCTCGCATGGCACCGTCTTTTCCATTGTGCAGGATCAAACCGGCTTTTTGTGGTTTGGCACTCCCAGCGGTTTGAACAAGTATGACGGTTACACGATCACCGTGTTCAAACATGATCCTATGCAGCCCAACTCGCTGCCCAATGATAACGCCGGGAATCTTTATATTGATCAAGCCGGTATCATCTGGATAGGCACCTGGGGCAGCGGCCTGGTGCGGTTTGACCCGGCCCGCGAGGAGTTTCATACTTACACTATTGACCCTGCCCGGCCCGATAGCTTAAGCAGTGACCGGGTGCAGACCCTCTACGAAGACCGGGCGGGCACGCTGTGGGTAGGCACGGCCGGCGGGGGTCTGAATAAATTCAACGCCCAAACCGAAACCTTTACCCACTACCGCAATGACCCGGCCAATCTCAACAGTCTGAGCAATGATCGCATTTGGGCCATCACCGAAGATAACAGCGGCTACCTGTGGGTGGCAACCTCCGACGGCCTGAATAGGTTTGACCCTCAAACCGAAACCTTTACCCGTTATCAAAATGACCCGGCCCGGCCCGGCAGCCTGGGCAATAACCTGGTGCGGGCGCTCTTGCTAGACAAAGCCGGCGTGTTGTGGGTGGGCAATGAAGCCGGTTTGGACAAGTTTGACCCGCTCACCGAAACCTTTACCCACTATTGGCGGCAGCCGGCCAACCCCAATAGTCTCAGCGACACAGTAGTCAACGCCCTGTTTGAGGACAGCGCCGGCAATTTTTGGGTGGGCACTCGCAGCGGGGGCCTCAACCTCTTTGATCGTCGCAGCGAAACCTTTACCCATTTTGTCAATGATCCCCGCGACGGCCACAGCCTCAGCTACAATGATGTCCGGGCGATATATGAAGACCGCTCCGGCGTGTTGTGGGTGGCTACTCGTGGCGGCGGAGTCAATAAATTTTCGCTCATCTCCGGCAAATTCAACTATCTGACCAGCGACCCCGGCAATCCCTCGGCCCTCAGCAACAACGATGTCAGGGCCATTTACCAGGATCAGGCCGGGAATCTGTGGGTGGGTACCAAAGGCGGCGGCCTCAATAAATTTGACCCGCGCACCGGCCGCGCTACCTATTATCAGAGCGACCCCCAGCGGCCCGACACGTTGAGCAGCAACGATGTATACGCCATCCACCAAGACCGCGCCGGCCGGATGTGGGTCGGCCTATCGGGGGGCGGCTTAAACCAATTTGACCCGCACAGCGGGACGGTAGCGGCTCGCTACAGAAATAAAAAGGACGACCCCGCCAGCCTCAGCAGCGACGATATCAACGCTATTTATGAAGACAGCGCCGGGCTGCTCTGGATTGGCACCAAAGGCGGCGGCCTCAATAAGTTTGACCCGCGCACCGGCCAGTTTACCCGCTACCAACACAACCCCGCCAACCCAAACAGCCTGGGCAACAACGATGTTTACGCCATGTATGAGGATCGCCACGCCACCCTGTGGGTGAGCACTTATGGCGGCGGCCTCAACAAGCTGGATCGCGCCAGCGGCCAGTTTACGCGCTACCAGTATGCCCCGGATGATCCCGCCAGTTTGAGCAACAATGATGTTTACAGCCTGTGGGAAGACGGATCAGGCATCTTGTGGGTAGGCACCGCCAACGGGGGGCTAAATCGTTTTGACCCCGAAACCGGCCAGTTTGCCCGCTTTGGCCAGGCCGAAGGCTTGGCCAGCAATGTGATTTATGGCGTTTTGGGCGATGAGCAGGGTAATTTGTGGTTGAGCACCAGTAAAGGCTTATCAAAATTTAATCCGGCTACCGGCAGTTCGGTTAACTATGACGCCAGCGACGGCCTGGGCAGCATCGTTTTTAATGAGGGGGCTTATTATAAAAACCCGGCGGGTGAGCTGTTTTTGGGGGGCATTAACGGGTTGCTGCACTTTAATCCCCCGGATATTAAAGACAGCGCCCAGCCGCCGTCCGTTGTTTTAACCACCTTTAAGCTGCCCGACAAAGAACTCAAACTGCCCAAACCCTTGCAGCAGTTGCCCGAGATCCAGCTTTCTTATCAGGACAATGATTTTTCCTTTGAATTTGCCGCCTTGGATTTTACCAATCCGGCCAAGAATGAATACGCCTACAAATTAGAAGGGTTTGACCAGGATTGGATCTATGTGGGAACTCGTCGTTTTGGCACTTATACCAACCTTGATCCCGGCAGTTACACCCTGCGCATCAAGGCGGCCAACAACGCCAAAGTTTGGAATGAGAGCGGCCTCTCCCTGAGAATCGTGATTACCCCGCCTTTTTGGGGCACGTGGTGGTTCCGGGTGGGGGCTGTGGTGGTGGTGCTGGGGCTGGCTTTTACCGGCTACTCGCTGCGGGTGGCGGCGATCCAGGCCCACCGGGCCACCCTGCAAAAACTGGTCACGGAACGAACCGCCGCGCTTTCGGCGGCTAACCAGAGCCTCCGTACCCTGACCGAGCGGCTGCAGCAAGAGTTGACCATTGCCAAAGAAATTCAACAAAATCTGCTGCCCCCGCCTCGCCCCACCTGGCCAGACCTGGACGTGGTCTGCTTTATGACCCCGGCGCACGAGGTGGGAGGTGATTTCTACACCTATCATGCCTTCCTCTCCTCGCCCAACGGCGGCCCGGAGGCGCGGCTGCTTGGCCGGTATGCTGTCGCCATCGGCGATGTGTCGGGCAAGGGCATGCCGGCGGCCCTGTTGATGGCTACCAGCCTGGTTTCGCTGCAAGCGGTGGTGGGCCAGGCCCTGGCCCCGGCCCGGCTGCTGGCTTATCTGGATGAGGCCATTCTCCCGTACACGCGCACCCGATTTCGGCAAAACTGCGCCCTGTGTTATGTTGAAATTACCCCCGGCCCGCCGGCCGAATGGCTAATGCGGGTGGCCAACGCCGGCTGTGTGGCGCCCTTGATCCGCCGGGCCGGCGGCTCGGTGGAGTGGGTGGAGGCCGGCGGTTTCCCCCTGGGGGTTGGTCTCAGCGCACAGGCCGGCTATACGGAAATCGAGCTACCTTTAAGGGCCAACGATATCATCATCTTAACCAGCGACGGCGTGGTGGAAGCCAAGAATAGTTCCGGCGAAATCTTGGGCTTTGAGCGGTTAGAGCATCTGGTGGCTACCGGCCCGCAAGACTGTGCTGAGGCCATGTTGAATCATCTGCGCCTGGCAGTGTTAGCTTTTGTGGACCAAGCTGAACTGCATGATGATTTGACCATTGTGGTTGTGCAAGTATAGTACATGGTGAAAACCTTCTCGCGGGAGGAAAAGGTCCAATGCCGGAGAGGATTTTAGTTGTAGATGACGACGACGAGATGCTGCAACAATGGCTGGTGCGCCAGCTAGAACGAGAAGGCTACCTGGTTACGGTGGTGGCCACCGCCCAGGGCGCTCTGGAGTTAGCCAGTTTACAGCCCTATCCCGACATGGTGCTGCTTGATGTTGACCTGCCCAACCTGGATGATTTTGAAGTAACCAAAAAGTTGCAGCAAATCTCTGATCTCCAGGATATCCCCATCATTTTTTTGACCAATCAAAATACCTCACCGGATAAAATAGCCGGCCTTGAGATGGGCGGGCTAGATTATGTCTCCAAGCCTTTTAACATCCCTGAGTTAATTGCCAAAATCAAAACCACTTTGCAGCAGCTCAAAAGCGAGCGTGATAAAGCGCAGCGCGACCTGGAAGAGTACAAAAGCAACCTGACCGAAAACATGGGCCACGAGATTCTGACGCCTCTCAACACGGTTTTGAATGGGATAGATATTCTGACCCGCCTGGCCGCCCGCGAGAATGTGACCCTGTTTGACGAGGTGATCGAGATGATCCGGCGCGGGGCCGATGAATTACGCTGGCTGGCCGAAGACCTGTTGTTGATCAATCATATTGAGGAGCACCGGTTAGCGCCTTTCCGGCAGCCCGTAGATTTGATCGAACAGGTCAAGCAGGTGATTGAGCAAACGGAAATTAAACACACCCGCAAAAGTGTCCATTTTGAACTGGCCGGCCCTAACCAATGCGTGGTCAATATTCATCGCAAACATCTGATCCATATTTTGCATCACTTGTTTGATAATGCCGCCAAATTTAGCCCCATTGATGGGCAGCCCAACGTGACGGTGCGCCGGATTGGAACCGCCGGGGCCGAATTGAAGGTGCAAGACTACGGCAAAGGTATCAAACCTGAGCTTCAAAAAAAAGTCTTTGAGAAATTCTATCAAATTGACATGTCCATGACCCGCGAGAGCGGCGGCCTGGGTTTGGGCCTGTATATTGCCCGTACCCTGGCCCGGCTTTATGGGGGCGAGATTATCCTCATCAGCAAACCGGGAGTCGGCACCACCTGCCAGTTGACCATCCCCGACGCGGCCCCGGACTGGGCCTAAAAACCTTTTGTCTCCCAAAGTTGAACTTTATCCCAACGTGAGTTAAAATTATGTCAACCTCTATGTGAAATGAGTTGACTCTATGTGGTTTAAATTCAACCTGATTGTTCTGATTTGTGTAGCCTTTGTAACCGCTTGCGGCGGCGCTGACCGCCCCGGCGATATTAACCCGGCCGGCGTGGCCGCTGCTACGGCCACGGCCGGACAACCACCCGCTCCGCCTTCTCCCAGCCCTACCGCTGCCGCCGTCCCGCCAGCCGCGCCAGAAGAGGCCACAGTCCCGGCCGGCCCCGGCGCTCCGGCCCTTAGTTTTTCGCTCTCCGGGGGCATTGTGGGCTTTTGCGATGAGTTAAGCCTGACCACGAGCGGCGATTTTACCCTGCGCACCTGCAAACAAGCCGACGCCATCTCCGGCAAATTAGCCCAGGCCGACCTGGACTCGCTCAACTCCTGGCTGCCCAATCTGGCCGCTTTTACCCTCAATTCTGAAGATAACGCCGGTCAGGCCGATAGTTTAAAGTCCAGCCTGGTTTTTAACGGCCAGGGTTCTACCCCCGCCGACCAGAATCAGCAGCAAGCCATCTTTCAGTGGGCCAACAGCTTGCTGATCCGGGTGCGGCCTCAGCCGGTGACGCCTCCCACGCCGGAACCGCTGGCCGTGGGGCCGGAGGGTCTGTGCCCTGACATCGCTCGCCCGGCGGTAGTGGTGGTAGATTTTAGCCGGCCGGCCGGCCTGCTGCTGGTTGACCCCACCACGCAGCAAAGCTGCCCTATCCAGCTCAAACAGCCCCCCTATGGCCGGATTGTGGCCGGCGGGGGGAGTCTGTTCTATGCCATCTTTGATGAGGCGGCTAAAATGGTCGCCATCTGGGAACTAAATGCCCGGGGTGAGCAAAACCCCCTCTCCTTTACCCAGGTGCAGATGGAGGAACTTGGCCCGTATGAGTTTGTCGTCTCCAACGATGGCAGCAAAATTGCCTGGGGCCGGGGCACGCCGGACACCGGCGCCACCCCGCCCAAACTGTTGAACGACCTCTGGATTGCCAACCGTGACGGTTCTAACCAGGTGACGGTGCTTAACCAGGCCGAGCAAGCCGGGCGTTTTATTGAGCCGGTGCGTTTTTCTGCCGATAACAACACCCTCTATTTTGCTTGGCAGCCGGCCGGCCTGGGCGGAGTCTGGTCCAGCTTGAGCGGGCGGTATGACAGCGTCTACAGCGTCCCGGTTTCAGGGGGTGAGCCGCGCCTGCTGTTTGCCTGTCCGCAAAATGAAATCAGCCTGTGTATCGGCGATATTTCCCCGCAGGGGGTGCTGGTGCAGATCCAGCCGGATAAAAAGGTGGTGGTGCAGGGCAGCGACGGCCAAACCCTGGCCGCCCTGACCCCGCCGGTCAGTGATTATGTTGGCTCGCCGGTGTTTGGGCCAAACGGAAATCTGGCCTTTGTGGCCGCCACCCTCACCCAAGATGACGCCCAAAACTGGCCCCAAGCCAATCCGGGGATCATCACGGCCCTGCTTCCACCCTACACCGGTGAACTCAAAACCCTGGTGAGCGACAAAAATGTGGTCAACGCCTGGGATTGGCTGGATGAAAACCGGCTCATCTTTGGCGTCCTCGATGAGCAGGGCAATACCGGCACCGAAATGGCGACGCTTGATGGGCAGCGGGTAAAGTTGTCGCCCAATTTTGCATTGGCAGTATTACGGTAAAAAAGAGGAGAATGGAAGGTTGGAAGGTTGGAGGGGCGGAGAAAATCTACCCTTCTGGCCTCCAAGCCTCCAACTTTTAATTTTATGAAACAGGCAATTATCTTTGGCGCAGGTAACATTGGCCGGGGGTTTATCGGCCAGCTTTTTAGCGAGTCGGGTTATCTGGTTAATTTTGTGGATGTTGACCTGGGGCTGCTGGCGGCGCTCAACCGGCGGGGCGAGTATACCATCCGCCTGGTCACCAACGAGTCGAGCCGGGATGTTAGGGTGGGGCCGGTGCGCGGCCTCCCGGCCAACGACCGGGAGGCGGTTGCCGAGGTTATTGCCCAGGCCGAAATTGGGGCTACCGCTGTAGGGGCCGGGGCGCTCAAACACGTGGCTCCCACCCTGGCCGCCGGGTTGACCCGCCGGGCAGAGCAGGGCGTGACCGCTCCGCTCAATCTGATCATCTGCGAAAATCTCAAAGGGGCGGCCGATATTTTTCGAGAGTTGGTCAAGGCCGAACTGCCATCTCAATATCACCCTTACCTGGCTCAATATGTGGGGTTGGTGGACACGGTTATCGCCCGTATGGTGCCGCCGCTGCCGCCCGAACTGCGGGCGCAAGACCCCAGCCTGATTGTGGTGGAACCCTACCAGGAATTGCCGGTTGACGCTGCCGCCTGGGTTGGTTCGCCCCCGGCGATTGTGGGCATGCAGCCGGTCGCGCCTTTTTCATTTTATACTGAGCGCAAATTGTATATGCACAACGCCGGGCATGCCGTGCTGGGGTATGTGGGCTATCAGCGCGGCTACCTGTACGGCTACGAGGCCCTGCAAGAGGCTGAGATTGCCCAGGCCGTGCGCGGGGCCATGGCCGAGTCGCAGCAGGCGCTGGAGAAAAAGTATGGTCTGGCCGCAGGCTCCATCACACCTAGCCGGGAAGACCTTATCGCCCGTTTTCATAATCGCGCTTTGGGCGATACCATTTTTCGGCTGGGGCGCGACCCTATCCGCAAGCTGGCCCACAACGACCGGCTGATTGGCGCGGCGCTCACGGCCCTGGAGCAGGGCGTTGAGCCGGTTAACCTGGTCAAAGGGATAGTGGCCACCCTCCATTTTGACCCGCCGGAAGACCCGGTGGCTTTGCAACTACAAGTGCAGTTACAGCAAGATGGTTTGGAGGCTGTTTTGCAAAACGTGTGCGGCCTGGCTCCGGGGTCGCCGCTGGCGCAGCGGATCAAAAATGCCTTTGGATGATTGGAGGCTTGGAAGGTTAGATAGAACCGATTTTGAATATCAAAACTCAAAATTGACCGGACATTTTAAGTAGACCTCACAGAGACATTGCTCTGAGGTCTACTTTTTTTTAGGCTTGGGGAACCGGATAGAGCAGAGTGGGGTATTATATGGCAAATGAACCTTTAGCGTTGATGAAGGAGGTTGTGATGCTTTATTGGCGTCTGTTATGGTTCTGTGCCATGGTTATGCCGGCGCTGACAGGGTGCGCTTTTGAAACGCCCTCCCAGCCGGCGGCAGCCGCGCAGGCCCGCGTTGCGACTACGAGTCTGGTTCCTCCCGCCACCTGCCCAGTCACGTCACCACCGGAGGAACTGTTCGCGCCGCCCTTACCTTACCCGCGTTACCCTCCCTCATCGAGCGACTTTTGGTACGGCACGGCGGAGCTTTGGACGGCTGTGCCCAATGGGGTGTGGTCCGCCTTGCCCCACAACCCGGAAGGCTATACCCAGAAGGTGTTTTGGTGGAATAAAGATTACGTTTGGAAAAAAGAACCCCAGCCTCAGCTTACCGTGACCGGCCGGCGTTTGGATGCCTCCGCTGGCCCCCTCAAAGTATCCAGGGCCACCCATGCTTTTGCGGATGACATCCAATCGGCCATGTTGGTGGGGGTGGATTTTCCTACCCTGGGCTGCTGGGAAATCACCGGGCGTTACCGCCAGGCCGAACTCAGTTTTGTGGTCTGGGTCACTCCCTGACGCAGCCTATTTGCGTCCGCGCTGGCTCAAATCCAGCCGTGATAAACGAGGATTGGACGAGGCCACCTCAACCTTGACCGTTTCTCCCAACCCCAGGCGCTTGTAGACCCGGCTCTGAACCTGTTGGTAGGCGGCCTGGTTGTCTCCAAAGCTGTAACCTACAAAATACTGCTTGCCCTGGCCGGTGGGGGGTTCAACCCACAGGTGGGTGACGACGCCGTTGAAAACCTGCTTGTTCCGTTCAAAGGCGCGGGTATCACGCCAGTGGCGCCAGGCGTCCCAGAAAAAGTACAGGGCGGCCGGCAGCAGCACCGGAAAAATAAAGGCCAGCAGCCAGGCATAATCGGCTGCGCCGGAGCGACTTTCAAAGAGGGTGACGGCGATGCTTGGCTCCAGCCAGGCCCCCAGACCGCAGGCAAACCCCAAAAAGCAAATCAGCCCCACCCCCACACCAGTCCATAAATCTTGCCGGGAAGCCGGCGCAAAGGCCGGTTGAGTGGGGCGCGGCGTGGTTTCAGCAGTGGATGGGGTTGGATGGTGTGCTGGCATAGCTCTCCTTAAAAATAGACCGCCGATGGCCGACAACCGACCGCCGAATGACGCCCAATTGCATTGCCAAACTGGGTTCCAAAACGAGGACTCAAATATGCGGTCGGTCGGCGGCGGTCTGCGGTCATTGGCGGCGCGGCGAGATGAGGGTGGCGGCGTCGGCTTCGGTGATGGGCAGGAGCACGGTAAACTTGGTACCCACCCCCTCCACGCTTTCGGCCCGCACGTAGCCGCCGTGCGCCTGGACAATCTCTTTGGTAATGGCCAGCCCCAAACCGGTCCCCTGGCCGCGCCGGCGGCTTTTGTCTACCTGATAAAAACGCTCAAAGATACGGGCCAGATCATCCGGTGGAATGCCCGGCCCGGTATCGGCAATGCTGATGGTCACAAAGCTGCCCCGTTCAGAAACGGTGGTGGTGGCGTCGGGCTGCACCAGGCCGGCCCGCACCTGCCGGGGGCGCGGCAGCCCCTGGACCACCCCCCCGGCCACGGTGATACGTCCCCCGGCGGGAGTGTGTTTAATGGCGTTATCGAGCAAGTTAGTAAAAACCTGGGCCAGCCGGTCGCCGTCGCCGTTGAGCGGCGGCAGCCTGTCCCATTGTTTGACCAGTTGAATTTGTTTTTGGGCAGCCTGGGGCAGCAGCCGTTCGATGGTGCTGGTCAGGATTTGAGCCAGGTCCAGCGGTGTTTTGGCCATCACAATCTGGCCGGAATCAATGCGGGCCAGGTCGAGCAGATCTTCAACCATGCGGGCCATGCGGGCCGCTTCCTGGTGGATAATCCCGGCGGCCCGGCGCCGGGCGGCTTCGTCCTGGGTGGCGCCTTCCATAATGGCTTGAGAAAAACCCTGGATTGAGGTGAGCGGGGTTTTGAGTTCGTGCGACACATTGGAGACAAAGTCGCGCATGGCTCGCTGGCTGTCCTCCACTCGCTCAATCATCACATTGAAGCTGCCGGCCACCCGCTTGATTTCCGGCGGCCCGCTCTCCGGCAGGCGATGCTCATAATCCCCGGCGGCCACGGCCGCCGCAGCCGCGGCAATGCGCTGCAGCGGCCCGGCGATGGAGCGTGCGATGACCATACCGGCCAGCAGCGAGACGACCAGGGCCACCATCCCGGCGGCTAAAAAACCCCAGCCCAACTCGCCCAATACCCCCGGCAAACCGGTTGGGCTGGCTGCCACCGCCGCCACAAAACCGGCCCGGTTATCCGGCAGGCCCACCGGGAGCAGAGCATAGAAAAAGGTATCCCCGTTGGGGGCGGTAAAGTTTTCTACCGCAGGCCGGAGTTTGAGCTGGTTGTCAGACTCGGCCGGTACGGTCAACTGCTGCCCGGCCCAATCGCCTTTGCTGTCGGCCAGCACCTGGCCTTGCAGATTCAGCAAAAGCAGGCGGGGATCATTTTCGGTAGACGCGGCCTTGATTTGTTCCAAAACTTCGGCGGCGGCGGCGCCTTGCCGGTACAGCAAGTTGAGGCGCGCGGCGGCCTGCCGGGCCTCGATGGACAGCCGGGCGCGGGTTAGCCGGTTTTGGACAGGCCGGGCTACCAGCACCAGGGTGGCAAAGGCCAGGGCCAGGCTGACGGCGATCACGATGAAGTATGAGCTGACTAAACGCCAGGTGAGAGTCATGCGGAAGTAAGGAGTAAGAAGTAAGGAGGAGAGGATATGGTTCACTCCCTACTCCTTACTTCCCACTTCCCGATGGTCTACTCCGTTACTAATTTGTACCCCACGCCCCAGACGGTCTCGATTTTGAGGCGGGGGTGATTGCCCAGACGGTCGCGCAGATGGGCCACGTGGACATCTACCGTGCGGGTTTCACCGTAGAAATCAAAACCCCAGGCTAACTCCAGCAGCTTTTCCCGGCTCAGGGCCAGCCCCTTGTTCTGCACAAAGGTGTGCAGCAGATCAAATTCCTGGGTGCGCAGATTGAGGAGTTTGCCTTCCAGGCGCGCCTCGCGGCGGGCGGGGTCAAGCTCCAAAGGGCCGGCGTAAAGGATGGGCGGGTTAGCCAAGGCCGCCGCCGGGGATGAGGGCTGGGCGCGCCGCAGCACCGCCTTAACCCGCGCCACCAGTTCGCGGGGGTTGTAGGGCTTGGTCATGTAGTCGTCCGCGCCCAGCTCCAGGCCGACAATTTTATCCACATCATCGGTGCGGGCGGTCAGCATAATGATGGGGATTTCGCTGGCGGCCCGAATTTTTTTGCACACTTCCCAGCCGTTCAGACCCGGCAGCATCAAATCGAGCACGATCAGGGCCGGCTGCAAGTTTTCAAAGTGACGCAGGGCCTCCAAACCGTCTCTGGCGGCCGCCACCTGGTAGCCTTCGTTTTCCAGGTACAGGCGGCCCAGTTCGATGATGTTTTCTTCGTCGTCCACGATGAGAATCAGATCGCTGCTCATAAAAGTTCCTGGAGAAGCTGGCCGCCAAAAGCAGCAAGAATAATCTCGGCTGAGATTTGTAAACGGGCAGATAATGTTTTTTCGACGCCGGGCAGTGCGGCGCTCAAAACTTCGGACAAGTCAAAAACAATTGTAGAGGTACAGGGCATACCTAATTCTACCATACCTTATCTTTTCCTGACAAGCCCTTTCCAGGCGGCTGTACGGCATGTTCAAAGTTATTGGGCAAACCTTCCCGGAAGCTTCAAGTACGTTTTGTCTCAAAATTAGCGGGGGTTTGGGCCAATTCTTGACCTCAAACAGCGTTTAGCTTCCGGGAAGGTGGGACTTTGAACATGCCCTGCAGGTGGCTGTTGCTTCTGCCGGATTAGCCAAAGGTAAGGAATTTATGCTAGAATAACCCCCTTGAAAATGGTCAAACCAATTACTCCTACCTTAACCCAGGGGCCGTCCGTAAGGCCAGCTCATGCCGCCGGTGTGACTGCCGCCGGCCCGGCCTCTTTTGAGTGCCGCACCCTGTCCATTGTAATCCCCGTTTACAATGAACAGTCCACCATCAAAGAGGTCATCGAGCGGGTGCTGGCGGTAGACCTGGCCGCCATTCAAAAAGAGATCATCATATCCGATGACGGCTCTACCGACGGCAGCGTTGAGATCATTGAGCGGGAGCGCCTGGCCCACAGCGACCTGGTCAAAGTGCATGCCTCGGTGATCAACCTGGGCAAAGGGGCGGCCATTCGCTTTGGCTTTAAGTACGCCAGCGGCGACGTCATCATCATCCAGGATGCCGACCTGGAGCTGGACCCCAACGAGTATGTCAAGCTACTCCAGCCCATCCTGCAAGGCCAGGCCGACGTGGTGTACGGCTCTCGTTTTAAGGCTCGCAACCGTAATATCGCCTTAAAGACCCGCCTGGCTAACCGCTTTTTAACCGGCCTGACTAACCTATTGTACGGCAGCCGCTTAACCGATATGGAAACCGCTTACAAAGTGTTCCGGGCGGACGTCATCAAAAGCCTGCGGCTGCGCTGCGTCGGCTTTGATATTGAGCCGGAGATTACCGCCAAGCTGCTCAAAGCCGGCTATACCATCTACGAAGTGCCCATCAGCTACAACCCACGCACCACCCAGGAAGGCAAAAAAATCTCCTGGCGCGACGGCATTGAAGCCATTTACACCTTGCTCAAGTATAAATTCAGTTGACTATGAACCGGCAGCTTAAGCTAAGTTACGGCCTGACGGCGGCCCAATTGGCCGAGATTCGCCAACTGGAGGCCGAGTGCAACCAATTTGAAGGGCTAAGGATGAGGTTGAACTGGCCCAGCCTGGAATCGCGGCCGGCGGATCAGATTAACGATTTTTTATGTTATGAAGCGGGACAACTGGTTGGCTACCTGGCGCTGTACATTTTTAACTCCGTTGAGGCTGAAGTGAGCGCCATGACCCACCCGCAGCGGCGGCGGCAGGGCATTTTTAAGCAGCTTTTGGCCGCAGCCAACCGGGAGCTGCTGGCCCGGCGCGTGCCCGATTTCCTCTTTATGTGCGAGCGAGCCTCCGCCTCCGGGGCGGCCTGCCTGCGGGCCTGCGGGGCAAGCTATGATTTTTCTGAGTACAAGATGAACCTGCAGCAGTTGGCGCCGCCGGCGGAGTTTCCGCCCGGCTTGAGCCTGCGCCCGGCAACGGCCGAGGATATTGTAACCTTAAGCCAGATGGATGAGCTATGTTTTGGGGTATCGGCCGAGGTGGCCCAACGCTGGCTGGGACAAGACCTGGGGGAACCTGGTCATTGGCTGCTGGTGGCTGAACTGGATGGGGTGATGATTGGCAAAATTGCGGCGCTGCTGGGCCAGGTTGAAGCCTATATTGCCGGGGTGTGCCTGTGGCCGCAGTATCGCGGGCAGGGCTACGGCAAAGCTATTTTGACCCGCACCGTCGCCCAAATTGCCGCGCAATATCGCGGCGTCATCACCCTGGAAGTATCTTGTAACAATGAAAATGCCCTGACCCTGTACCGGCGCTGCGGTTTTGAGGTGGTTACGGTTTATGATTATTACCGCCTGGCGGTGAGGTGAGGCGAGGGTTGGAGGGCTGGAAGGATGGAAGGCTGGGTATTTACCAATTTCCAACCCTCCAACCTTCCGTCTTACGTGGCCTCATTGAAAGTCTGTATCGTCACCTGGGGCCAGAGCCGCTCGACATCCTCACGGCGCGAGTCGGCGGTGCCCTCCGTCAAAACCGAGGCGGCGCTGGCGGCGGCAGCCCACCGTAGCGCCTCCGGCCAGCTTTCGCCCAACCCCAAACGCCAGGCCAATACTCCCGATGCGGTGTCGCCGGCCCCGGCGGCATTGATGGCGGGCTGCGCCGGGGCGGCGGCCAGATAATCCCCCTGGGGCGTCAAAGCTAAAATTCCATCCTGGCCGCAGGTAATCACCAGGGCTGGCAGATTTTCACGCTCTCGCAGCGCCCGCACTTGCGCATAGAGATCACCCAAGGAAGTCACCGGGGTTTGAAAAGTGGCGGCAAATTCGGCCTCGTTCATCTTGAGCACGCCGGGGCGGGCCGGGATCGCTTGCAACACGGGCGGGCCGGAGCTATCCAGCAAAATGGGAACCTGGGCCGCCTGCGCCAGTTTGATTAGCTCTGCGTACAGCGTTATGGGCCAGCCGGGGGCCAGGGTGCCGGCCGCTACCACCCAATCGGCCTGGGGCAGGTGAGTTTGATAGCGTTGGAGCAAATCGGCCACAGCGGATTCGGTGATGGGCAGGGTGCTGGTAATAAGGTGGGTGTGGCGGTGGTAGCGCCTTTCGACCACCACGTGGATGACGCGGGTCTCTCCCTCTACCCAGACCATATCGTGCCGCACTCCGTAACCATCCAGCAGTTCCAGCAGGCGCCGTCCGGCTGCGCCGGCCACAAAACTGAGGGCCAGGGTGTCAACCTCAAACGTGCGCAGGGCCACCGAGGCGTCAACGCCTTTGCCGCCCACGCTGTAGCGGGCCTGCTCCACCGGGGTGCGGACGCCGGGCCGGAACTCGTCAATAAAAATAAGATGATCCAGGGCCGGATTGGGGGTAAAGGTTAAAATCATAGCAGCGGTAATATTACTCTATCGTCTTTAATCCGCCAATTGACACCGTACCCCCCTCAGCCTATAATCGGGCAGGATTTATCAACCACCTTTTTAGATGGGAACAGCTTTAGCCTATGAGCAAAGAAACAAATGGAACCTCTCAAGCTACGGTGGAACTCCTTAAACGGCTCTCGGTAGCGATTGGGGTGAGCGGTTACAGCGGCCAAAATAATATCCACGAGGTTGTCAAGAGTGAATTGGCGCCCTATGTTGACCGGGTTGAGCGCGACCGCATGGGCAGCGTCATCGGCGTCAAGTTGGGTGATGACCAATCCCAGGGCGGCGCTGCGGAGTCGCCGGCTGCCCGCCGCAAAATCATGCTGGCGGCCCACCTGGACGAGATTGGGGCAGTGGTCACCAAAATTGAACAGGGTTTCATCCGCTTTTCTGAGATTGGCGGGCTGGATGAGCGGGTTTTGATGGGGCAGGAGGTGTTGGTGCACGGCCGGCGCAACCTGCCGGGCATTATCGGCTCTATCCCGCCCCATCTGCTGCCGCCGGGCCAGCCCAATGACCGGGTAGACATGAATACCATGCACATTGACCTGGGGCTGCCGCCGCGCCAGGTGGCGCGCTGGGTGCAGGTTGGCGATGTTATCTCCTTTGTGCGCACTCCGGCGGAACTGCAAGGCGGCCTGCTCAGCGGCAAAGCGATGGACAATCGCTCGTCCATTGCAGCCATGGTTGGCTGCCTGCGTGAGCTGCAAAAGCTGCGCCATACCTGGGATGTTTACGCTGTGGCGACGGCGGATGAAGAGTGGGGCAGTTATGTGGGGGCCACTACCCAGGCTTACGCCATTCGCCCAGATGTGGCTATTGCCATTGATGTCACTTTTGCCGACGTGGATGAGATTGAGGTTAAGCTGAACGCCGGGCCGGTTATTGCTGTGGGGCCAAGCAACCACCCGGTGGTGCGGGAGCGATTGATCAAAATTTGCCGGGAATTGGAACTGAAATATCAAAGCGAGATGATGCCGGGCGGGGCCGGCACCGACGCCTACGCCATCGAAATCAGCCGGGAAGGGATCCCCACCATCCTGCTGTCAATCCCCAGCCGTTACATGCACTCGCCGGTGGAGACCATCCACCCCAAAGACGTGGAGCGGGCCGGCCGTCTCATGGCTCATTTTATTGCCAGCCTGGATGAGGCTTTTGTGGGGGAGTTGATCCCAAAAGCGTGAGGCGTGCCATGGTTTGAGCCAATGAAAATAAAGCTGGTACAAAATCAAGGGACTTTTTCGGATTAGCCCTCACCCCGTCGCTGCGCGACTCCC
>CAZDMM010000064.1:0-17648 GCA_964505845.1 uncultured Caldilineaceae bacterium | reverse complement strand
GATAGGCCCTCAATGCCCAGAGATTGGAGAGCCGCAATAATCAGGTTATTGATCTGCCAGAAGTATTCCTGGAAAAAAAACTGACGCTGAACCTGTTTTACCAGGGAAATCACGATGATTCCCGGCGAAAGAAGCACCGTGCCCCCGCCGCCGCGACGCCGTACAATGGGAATGTCATCGTCCTGGCAGCGCTCTTCATACACTTCCACCGCCGCCTTGTTGCTGCGGCCCAAGACGATGACCACCTGTTCCGGTTCCCAGAGACGATAAGCCCAGGGCACTCCACCCCGGACACGCTCAATCAAATCTTCATCAAGATTACTATTCATTTTGGTAGAGATTTTGGGGTGGTTGCAACTACTTTAACAACGTTTCCGCCCCGGCAGTAGCAACTTCGTCATCGTCTTCAACCGTGCTGCCGCTGACGCCAATCGCCCCAATAATTACCCCGGCTTTATTTTTCAAGGGCAATCCCCCGGCAAAAGAAATCAAGCCGCCATTTGAAAACTCGATATGATATAAAGGTTGTCCGGGTTGGGCCAGCTTGCCCAGGTCGCCAGTGGGCATATTGAAGTAACGGGCCGTTTTGGCCTTTTTGATAGAAATATCAATGCTGCCGAGGAAGGCATCATCCATGCGGACAAACGCCTTCAAATTGGCTCCGGCATCTACCACGGCAATATCCATCAGAGTGCCTTGCGCTTCCGCCTTTTTGCGGGCCGCCTCAATCACGGCCAGAGCTTGCTCCAGAGTAATATCTATGTGGGTTGTCATGGTTTTCCTCCTTGAATCTTTTGGCTAATTTGCCGTCCATTAAATTTTTCTGAATCTGGGCCAATCCATAGACCTAAATCGGTTAAGTCTCCAACAAGCCCCATGTTCTTAACACTTTAATCGCCCGCTCGATGACCTGGGACAGCGCCAGGGTTGCCGCAGGGCTGAGGCCAATCCCTACGCCTAAATCCGCCGGTTGAACTCCAACCAGGTGAAGCTGAGGCGGCAGTTTATCCCGCAGGTTAGCTAACGCCAGTATCTCTTGAAAGGTCACTTGGTGCTGCGACAACCTGGCTTCCGCATAAAGGGGAATCTCCTCCCCGCGCAGTTCAATCAAGCTGCCGGGAGGACGCCCGGCGTTTACCGCATCGAGTACCAGCAGGTGGCCGCACGACTCCACCAGCGGCAGTAAGTTTAAACCCAGCACCCCCCCATCTACAAATTCAATCTCGCCAGGTGAGCCGAGGCTTTGGGCCAGCACCCCCAGCGCATGCACCCCCAGCCCCTCATCGCGGTTAAGAATATTGCCTAAACCCAGCACCACTTGACGGTTTGACTCTGCCATAGCCCCTGGAAAAGGATTAAGAAATAGCTTCCTTACTATTTACTACCGTCTTCACCCCGGCCCGCTGGCCTCTATCAAATGGATGGCGCAGGCCATGCAGGGGTCAAAGGAGTGGATGGTACGCAGGATTTCCAGCGGCCACTCCGGTTTGGCTAATTTCAGCCCCACCAGCGAGGCTTCATACGCGCCGGGTTGGCCCTGGTGGTCACGCGGCGAGGCGTTCCAGGTGGTGGGAACCACCTGCTGAAAATTCTCAATCTGGCCGTTTTTGATGACGATCCAATGCCCCAACGCGCCGCGCGGCGCTTCAACATAGCCGACCCCCTGGGCGCTGGCGGGCCAGGTAATCGGCTCCCATTTTTCATCGTTAAAGGTGCGGGTATCGCCCGACTTGATAGCGGCAATCAAGTCATCATAAAAGCCGCGCATCATCTCGGCGAAGATTTTGGTTTCAATCGCCCGCGCCGCCGTCCGGCCCAGGGTAGAGAAAAGCGCCTCCAGGGGCAGGCTGAGTTTCTTGAGGGCCATGTCAACCAGCTCTTTGGTTTGAGCATGGCCGGAGGCGTACAGCACCAACAGGCGGGCCAACGGCCCCATCTCGATGGCGGTTTCGTTCCAGCGCGGGGCTTTGAGCCAGGAGTATTTCTGCTCAACTTCCAACTGCTCGTAAGGCGGCTCAGGGCCGGTATAGTTCAGGTTAGTTTCGCCCAACCAGGGATGTAAACCCACCTCGTCGCCGGGGCTGTACTTATACCAGGAGCGGCTGACAAATTCCTTCATTTTTTCCAGGTCACGCGGGTCTGGCTCGGTGAGGTGGCTCAGATCACGATTCAAGATCAGGGCGCGCGGAATCAGAAAGCTGGCGGTATCGTTGGGCTGGCCGTTGCGGGGGAAATCGCCCCAGGTGAGGAAGTTGCCCAGGCCCTCGCCCAGCACGGCGTAATCCAGGTAATACGGGGCGATGGCCAGCACATCGGGCAGATAAACCTGATCCACAAAGCTGATGATCCGCTCAATGCTGTCGCTGATGATGGATAGCCGCTCCGCGTTGAGGGCGGTGTCGCTGTTCAAGTCAATGGGCAGGGGAACCCCGCCAACCACAAAGTTAGGGTGGGGATTTTTGCCGCCGATGATGGTGTGGATTTGGGTGGCGTGGGCCTGCCAATCCAGGGCTTCCAGGTAGTGGGCCACCGCCAGCAGATTCAGCTCCGGCGGCAGCTTGTAGGCCGGGTGTCCCCAATAGGCGTTGGCAAAAATGGAGAGCTGGCCGCTGTTGACGATTCCCTGCACTTTGCGCTGTACCTCGGCAAAATAAGCGGGCGAGGCGTTGGGCCAGGTGGAGATAGCTTGTTGCAGCGCGGCGGTGGCGGCCGGGTCGGCTTTGAGGGCCGCCAGCACATCCACCCAATCCAGGGCGTGCAGGTGGTAAAAGTGCATGATGTGGTCATGCACGCATTGCTGGGCAATCATCAAATTGCGCATCAGGTTGGCGGCGATGGGGATGGTGATGTCCAGGGCGTCTTCCACCGCCCGGATCGAGGCAATAGCATGCACCACCGTGCAGACGCCGCAGGTGCGCTGGCTAAAAACCCAGGCTTCGCGAGGGTCGCGCCCTTTTAAGATGGTTTCCAATCCCCGCACCATCGTCCCTGAGGAGTAAGCCTGGGTAACAACATTAGCCGCATCCAGCTCCACCTCAAGCCGCAAATGCCCTTCAATGCGAGTGATGGGGTCTATCACCAAGCGTTTGGCCATACCTTATCTCCAAATTCAGGCTACTTTGCTAAACTCCACCCCGCGAGTGGTGCGGGAGAAGAAATAGAACATCCAATGGGAAATGCGGCTCATGGGTATCCAGATGAGCAGCACGTTGACGGCCAACATGTGCAGGCTGTACAACACCTCATAAGGAAACCAGAGATGATGAGTCATCATATAGCCGGTCGCCATCGGCAAAAAAACAACGGCCAGGTTCACCCAGTCGGCCGGGCGGGTGAGCAGTTTGAGGATGGGGTGTACCAGCCGGTTGAGGGCCAGGGCGACCAGGGCGGCTATGGCCCCGGCGGCCAGCCAATCCACAATGGGCGTGGGAACAGTCGGCCAGCCAAAGCCTAACAGGCTTTTCCAGACCAGCATGTGGGGCGTGCCCAGAAAGATGACCACAAAGAGGCCCAGGTGGAACAAGCCGCCCGCCAGAAAGGTGACGATATTGCCCGACAGGGTATATTTGACCGAGGGGATAAACGGTAAAATCAATAACCCTTCCAGATAGGATTGCCCTATCCCCTTTGCCCGGTTGGGCCGAGTCCAGCCGTGCCCGCGCCATTGGCCCAACAGCAGCAGCCGGGTGAGCCGGTAGGTCATCCCCACGATGAAGATGAGCAGGGCCGCCTGAAAAAATGGGCCGCGTAAAAATTCAAGGGTCGCCGTCCAGGTCATGCCGGTTCCTCCTGTTCTGGCTTCTGCTGCTGGGCGCGATTCAGCCAGGCCGCGCCGGCCCCCAGCACCGCCCCGACAGCCACGGCCGCGCCGGCCGCCGCCAGGCTGGGCCGGTTAAGCGGGGCCGACTGCCCCTGGTAGAAGCCACCGCCATCCCAAAAATTTGGCTCAGAACAGCCCAGGCAGGGATGGCCGGATTGGATGGGGAAGGACAGCCCGCCGTTCCACTTGAGGCCGGCGCAGGCATTGTAGGTAATCGGCCCTTTGCAGCCTAATTTATACAAACACCAGCCCCGCCGGGCGCCCTCGTCGTCAAACGAGGCGGCAAACTTGCCGGCGTCGTAAAAGGGCCGGCGCAAACAGCGGTCGTGAATGGTTTGGGCGTAAAAAGTTTTAGGCCGCTTGAGCGGGTCTAACTCCGGGAAATTGCCAAAAACCAGGTAGTGCAGCAGCACGCCGGCGGTAGCTTCGGGGATGGCCGGGCAGCCGGGGATGTTGACCACCGGCTTGTCCCCTACGGGATACGAAGCGTTATCAGTGATGAGGTCAGCCACGCCCCTGGCCCCGGTGGGGTTGGGGCCAGCTTTGGGCACGCCTCCAAAAGCGGCGCAGTTGCCCGTAGCGATGATCGCCGCCGCTCCCGCCGCCGCTTCTTTGAGAATAGCCTCGGCTGTGCGGCCACCGATGGCGCAGTACATGGCCTGCGGGCCGGTGGGCAGGCTGCCTTCGACCACCAGCAGATATTGCCCGGCGTACTGCTGCATCACCGCGGCCTTATTTTCTTCCGCCTGCACACCGGCCGCCGCCGACAGGGTTTCGTGGTACTCCAGAGAAATCTTGTTCAGCACCAGGTCAACCATGCTGGGCGAGTGAGAGCGGGTGAGAGCTTCGCTGCAGCCGGTGCAGCTTTGAAACTCTAGCCAGATGACCGGCAACCGGGCTTTGCTTTCTAAAGCGCGGGCCACCCACTGCGCCGGAGTAGACTCCAGGGCCACACGGGCCAGGTGGTTGGGCAGCCCACTAGCTTCAACCGGCGGCGCCTGGCCCAGCCCCAGCAGACCGGCCAGCACCCCACACATTTTGAGAAAATCACGCCGCGACATGCCTGTCCGGTGCAGATGTTGGTAAATCGTTTCTTCAGCCATACCGTTTTTCCAAAAATTAACCACCGACCACCTGCCCGCTCCCGCCAGGATGAGTGGGTGGGGGTCGGTGGTGAGTCAGGGGCGCAACAGCATTTGTACCCCATTTTAGTGTAGCTGGTTTACTATTTTGTTATTACACAATTTTAATAAGTTGTCTTACGGATACGTGGCATCGGCCGGGGGCCATTGGAACCCTTCCGGCACCCGGTAGATTTCGGCAATCGTCGCCAGGTCGGCTGCGGTATCAAGATAGGTGTAAATGAAATCATGCCAAGTGCCGCCCTGGATAATGCCGATGTCTTTGCCGCGAGCAAACGCCATAGCGCCCTCATAATTTTCTACGCCCAGGGCGATGTGGTGCAATCCTTCGCCATGCTCCTTGAGAAATTCGGCGTAGATGCTGACGTCGTCCAACGGCTCGATCAATTCCCACTGCACCTTGCCAATGTTGACCAGCGCCAGCCGCATGGCGTAATTGACCTTCTTGTCACGGATAATCATGTCCTGGACGGTATCCTTGTTAAATTCGTAAACCGTCCAAGGCCCAATACCATAATCGTCGTAATATTTTTTCATAGATGCTTCCAGGTTTTTCACCACTACCCCTACCTGTAAAACATCTGTGAAGATTGGTTTTTTTGACACGGTTAGTCTCCTTTGCGCTAACAATCCTTAGGTTTTTGCCAGCTACAACAAAAATCAGCGGTGAATTTTGGGATACCAACTTTTTGTACAGGTGCGTCGCACTTTCAAAATGCAACACACCTTACCCCAATGTGAGCGTATGGATTTTTACAGCGGCGGAATGTACAACGCCTGCTTCATCACCGCTCGACCTGCCTCAACCAGGCTTTCGCTCAGGGTGGGATGCACCCGGACGGCCCAGGCCCAATCTTCGGCCAGGGCTTCCAATTGGACGGCCATAGCCGCCTCGGCCACCAGTTCCGTCGCCCGGTGCCCAATGATGTGGACGCCCAGGATTTTGCCCTGTTTTTTGTTGGCCACAATCTTGATTCCCCCGGTGGTTTCGTTGAGGCCGGTGGCCCTGGAGTTAGTATCCAGCGCCAGGTTGATGACTTCCACCTCATAGCCGGCATCCTCGGCCTGCTCTTCTGTTAGCCCCACACAGCCCACCTCCGGGACGGTAAAGGCAAAGCGCAGAATCAAGCGCCGGTCCAGTTGGCGCGGCCGGCCCAGGATGTTCTCAGCCGCCACCAACCCTTCAACAGTGGCAACCGAGGAGTAAAACGGCGGGCCGGTCACATCGCCTACGGCGTAAATGCCGGGCACACTGGTTTGTTGAGCGGGATTGACCACCACCGCCCCAGCCGCATCCAGTTTGACTCCCACCTCAGCCAGGCCCAGCCCCGCGCTGTAGGGGCGGCGTCCCGCCCACAGCAGTTGTGACACGGTCAACTCAGTTTCGCCTTTGCGGGTCGAAATTACCGCCTTGACTTCATCACCACTCTTGACCGCCGCTTTGAGCGTGGCGTTGGTAAACATTTGGATCCCCTGCTCTCGCAGCGCCCCCTGCAAGCGCTGGCCGATGTCGTAATCTTCGGCCGGCAGAGGGTAAGCTCCCTCAATTACCAGGGTGACTTTGCTGCCCAGGCAGGCATACAGGGTGGCAAACTCAAGTTCAACCGGGCCGGCCCCCCAGATAAGCGCCTGGGCCGGAATTGGCTCCAGGTTCATGGCCTGGTGCGGGGTGGTGACGGCCGCCGGGTCAATGCCATCCGGCGGCGCGGCCCAGCCGGCCCCGGTGGCCACCACGATGGCCCGCTCGGCCTGAAGCTTTTGCCCGTTCACCTCCACCGTTTTGGGGCCAAGCAGGCGGGCCTGGCCGGCCACAATTTCGATGCCGTAAGCGGGCAGCAGTCCGCCCAGCCCCTCTCGCAGTTCCCCGCTAATTTGGCGCGCCCGCTCCACCATTTTGGCTGGCTGCAAGGTGGGTTGACCCACCTCAATCCCCATCTGCCCGGCCTGGCGAATGCGCATAAATAGCTCAACGCTGGCCAACAAACTGGTCAAGGGGATGCAGTTGCGGTTGACGCAGTTGCCCCCCAACTCGGCCTGCTCAATCAAAGTGACTTTAGCCCCCAACTGGCTAGCCCGGATAGCCGCCGATACGCCGCCGGTACCGCCGCCAATTACAATAAGGTCTGGCATAGTATATCTCCTCAAAATGGTAAGCGGTGAGCAGTTGACAGTAATCAGTGAGCAATGGACAGTTGAACTGCTTACTGTTCACTGCTCACTCTTCACTGGCCTCACCCAATCAAAATCCGGTAGGGGTTGCTCAAGATGCCGCTCAAGGTGCGTAAAAAGTCAGCGCCGGGCGCGCCATCTACCAGGCGGTGGTCAATGGTCAGGCTCAAGGCCATGAGCCAGCGCCTGGCAATTTCACCCTCGTAAACAGCCGGTTTCTCGATAATCCGGCCCACACCCAGGATTGCCACCTCCGGCAGGTTGATGATGGGCGTAAAGAAATCGGTCCCATACGCGCCCAGGTTGGTCACGGTAAAGGTGCTGCCCGTGATTTCCTCCATCGAGAGGGAGCCGTCTCTGGCCCCGGCTGCCAGCCGTTGAGTTTCTTGAGCGATTTCCGGTACACTTCTCTTGTCGGCGTCACGGACAACCGCTACCAGCAAGCCCTCATCCAGCGCCACCGCCATGCCCACATGAATTTCGGCTAACAGTTGGATTTCGTCGCCGCTGAGGGTGGCGTTCAGGCGCGGGTGTTGTTTTAAGGCTTTGGCCACAGCCTTGATAATTAAATCGGTGTAAGTCAGGGAAAACTCGGTTTTGAGTTGGTTGCGCAGCTTGACCAGTTCGGTCACGTCTACTTCGGTAGTCACCGTAACCTGGGCGGTCTGCTGTAAGCTGTTCACCATATGCTCGGCGATAGTCTGGCGCATCCCACTGAACGGAACCACGCCGGCCGGCGCCGGGGCCGGGGCGGCCTGGGCCGCCAGAAACTTCTCCACATCCTGCTCGGTAATGCGCCCGCCGGGGCCGCTGCCTTTCACCTGAGCCAGGTCAACCCCACGCTCGCGGGCCAGCCATTTGGCGCTGGAGGTGACCGGGGGTTCTGCCGCTTTTTTGGCGGCCTGCTCGGTCAGGTAGCGCTCGATATCGGCCTCGGTGACCCGGCCGTTGGGGCCGGTAGGGGTTACTTCGGCCAGGTTGACGCCTTTATCTTTGGCCAGCCGCCGGGCAGCCGGTGAGGCCAGCACAAATCCGGCTTCGGCCGGCGGCGCTGCTGCCGCTGCGGCAGCCGGGGCTGCGGCCGGCGTCCCCGCCGATTCAACCAGCGCCACCTCTTCGATAACTTCGGCCTCGGCTGCGGACGGAACGGCTTCACCCGGCTGCAAAATCCAGCCGATAACGGCCCCCACCGGGCGCATCTGCTTCATCTCGGTGATGGGATGCAGCAGCCCGGCCACAGAAGCCTGGACTTCGTAGGTGATCTTTTTGCTCTCCACCACCACCAGGGGTTCTTCCGGTTTGACCGAGTCGCCCGGTTGTTTTAACCACTTCACCACCCGGCCTTCTTTCATAGCCATCCCCAACTTGGGCATTACAATTTTAGTTGCCACGGTAGACTATCCTCCAGTTTTATCGAGTATGTAAAGACCTTTAGGGTCTTGATTAGCAGTTAAACACCCCCAGGCGGGCGGCCTCGGCCAGACAGCGCGAGACGTTGACCACGCGGGGGCCGTTGTGGGTCAGGCGAACGGTCACAGTCTGGCCGGGGTAAATCTCGATGGAGCGCTCGCCGTCAAGGGCCAGCGTGCAAACCTGTGGGTTCAGGGTAATTTCCTCATCAATAGAGAGCAGACGGTGCTCCCGGATGTCCACCTGAGTCACCATGCCAGGCGCAACCGGGGCCAACACGCTCCTCCCACCCAAACCCATGGCAACATACAGGCCATATGTTTCTTGCGGCGTTATTGGCCGCAGGCATGCTCCAATGGCCGACATGCCAATGCTGCCCGGCATCGCCTGGGCCAGCACCAATTCCTGGATGTGGGTTGGCTCCCAGATGGCGCGGGAGCCAATCCACAAGTCGGAGCAGGCCACCACATCTACCAGGGCCATGTCTACCCAGGTGTGGTTAATGAAAATGTCCATCCGTTTGGCCGGAAAAGTAACCTGCTCCGCTTCGACCAGGCGACGAGCCAGCAGGCCGGCGGCCAACCCGGCTACTGTGCCCTCGATCATGGTCGAAAAGACATTGTTGGTGCCGGTTGAGATAGAAATCAGCGGCACCGGGCCGCAGCCTTTGGCGACCACCCGGTTGGTGCCATCGCCGCCCAACACAATGATGCTGCCGGCCCCCATCTCGTTAAAACGCCGGCCCGCTTCGGTCGAGTCATCTTCGTTGGCCTCCACCGGCATATCCAGGATGGAAGCTCGCAGCGACGACAGCGGCAGCCCATCGAGGGCTTGCTCGCCCAGGCCATAGTAATCAGGCATGATGCTGACCCGTTCCACGCCGAGGGCATCCAGAGACAGCAGGATGCGCTGCAAAATGTTGCCCTTTTCGTTGTTGTCAAAAACGGAGCCGTGCGCCACCAGGCGGCGAATATCTTTGCCCGAAGCCGGGTTAGCCACAATACCAACGAGACTCATATCAATCAGACACTCCTTATATAATTACTCAGCCACCACTTCCCATGAGCCTTGTGACCGCTGACGGCAGATCGCCGACCGCCATTATTTGTTCTATAACCCGTCTTTTCGGCGGTCAGCGGTCGGCCCATAGAGGGCCTTTGGCTCTGGCCCGTGGTCACAAAAGCTCTTTTTGCCAGGCGGCCAGCACGCGGTCCATATCTACCCATACCGTCAGGGCGGCGTTAGCAATGTAGGTTTCGTCAGAGGTATCCCCCAGGTTGGGCTGGTAGATGCTCTGAGCGATCATGCCGCCTGCCACCACCTTGAGCTGCTTTTGCCCAAAAGGAACGGCCTGGAGCACTTTCTCCGGGTCTACCCGTTCCGGGTGGGGGCAGGCGACGAGCACCTCAACCACCATCTGGTTGACGTCTTCCAGCCGGGCTATTTCCAGCAGCCCGACCAGGCAGCTTCGCGCCATCGCATCTTTGACGGCCTTTTGGGCCGCGCGGGTGGGGTCCTGGCCGTGCTGGTCAATGCCCATGCCCATCTCAATCACAAACTTTTTGAGACTCATGCTTTTCCTTTAAGAGAGTGGGGATTGAGGGCTAAGGAACCGGTGTTCAAGAAGGCGAGACAAGTATTTTGATGTTTTGCTCTTTATTATTGAGCAGCTCCTCAAAACCACCGTTCACGATGTCCTTTACCCCAATCCGGCCGGTGATCATCGGGTCTGGCTGCAGCCGCCCGTCAGACAGCATTGCGATGACCGGGTCGTACTCGTTAACATAAGCAAAGGTGCCAATGATAGTCTTCTCAAAGAAGACAATTGGGAACCAGTCCAGGGCCGCCGGATGTTCAAAGATGCCGACCACGACCGCCCGGCCATCTTTGCGGATGGCATCGAGGGCCAGCTTGAGGGTAGGCTCAGCGCCAACACATTCAAAACTGCAATCTGCCCCCAGGCCGTTGGTCAAATCCTGCACAGCCTTAACGGCATCGGTGCTTTTGGGATCTACTACTGCCGTTGCTCCCGACTTTTCGGCAAAAGCTCGCCGCCCGGCCGATGTTTCCAGCACAATAATCTGGCCCGCTCCGGCCGCCTTGGCTGCCATCGTCGTGCAGATGCCGATTGGCCCGGCTCCCACAATAACCACCGACTCACCCTGGAGCAGCTTGCCACGATTGACCGCATGCACGGCTACCGCCAACGGCTCTACCGTCGCCCCGGCTTCGAGCGACACATTATCCGGCAGCTTATACAGCACCGGTATCGGGCTGGAACCTCGCATGACATTGAGGTTAACATATTCCCCAAAACCGCCGTCGGAATGGCAGCCCAAAAAGCCAATACCGGTGCAAAGTTGGGGGAATCCCTGTTCACAGTAAATACACTTACCACAACGCAGGAGCGGGTTCGGGCTGACCCGGTCGCCCACTTTAAATCCTATTACCTCTGGCCCTATTTCTACCACCGTCCCAGAAAATTCGTGGCCCGGCGTCAAGGGGGCCATCCGCCCGCTGAGGGGATGAGGGGTATTGACCTGGGTAAAGATTGGCCCGGCAGCATATTCATGCAGGTCGGTGCCGCAGATACCGCACCAACCTACTTTCAGTTTGACCTCTCCAGGGCCGGGGGCAGGCGGTTCAGGAATATCTTGAAATCTTACATCGCGCCGGCCATACCAGACTGCCGCTTTCATTGTCAACCTCCTTGTTGAAGAAAGAATACAGTAACCATCCTTGAAAAATCACTTGATTGGTGATTGGTTATTGGTTATTTGCCAAAGGCACGTAAAGCGCAATTACTATTTACCAATTACCAATCACCAATTACTATTTACCCATAACCTTAACTACTAACGGCAGTTTTGACAGCAGCTACAATCTTGTCCACGTTGGGGATGTAGTAATCTTCCAGCGGCGGGCTGAAAGGCACGGGTGTATGGGGGGCGGTGATGGCTTGCGGCGGCGCATCCTGATACTCAAACGCCTTGGTGCTGACCAGGCTGATAAGATCGGCGGCCATACTGCACCGGGGGTTATCCTCGTCCACCACAATCAGGCGGTGGGTCTTTTTGACCGATTCCAGGATGGTCTTTTCATCCAGCGGTGAGAGGGTGCGCGGGTCAATCACCTCCACTTCAATGCCTTCGGCGGCCAATTTTTCGGCGGCCTGCAAGGCAAAGTTAACCATCCGGCCAATGGCAACGACCGTGACATCGCTGCCATGCCGCTTGATGTCGGCCACCCCCAGGGGCAGCACATATTCACCTTCGGGAACGGGGCCTTCTTCATCGTACATCACTTTGTGTTCAAAAAAGACCACCGGGTCGTTGTCGCGGATGGCGGCGGCCAGCAGCCCTTTGGCATCGGCGGGGCAGGAAGGCACCACCGTTTTCATGCCCGGCATGTGGGTAAAGACGGAGTAATGACAGCCGGAGTGCTGCCCGGCAGCCCGAAAGCCGGCCCCAATCATGGTGCGGACAACCATCGGTACCTGGGCTTTGCCGCCGAACATGTAGCGCAGTTTGGCCCCCTGGTTGAAAATCTGGTCCATACAAACCCCAAAGAAATCCACAAACATCAATTCGGCGATGGGGCGCAGGCCGGTAGCCGCAGCGGTGACGGCGGTGCCCATAATGGCCGACTCGCTGATGGGAGTATCCAGCACCCGGCTGCGGCCAAATTCTTGCACCAGCCCTTTAGTAACGCCCAGTACACCGCCCCAGGCTTCGTCCTGTTGCCCTTCGATATGGTCAAGGGTAGCCCCGCCGGCCACATCCTCTCCCATCAAAATTACCGTAGGATCACGGCGCATTTCCTGGCGGATCGCCTCATTGATAGCTTCCCTAAAAGTAATGGTTCGCTCAGTCATAGTTGTTCTCCTTTAAGCGTAAGCTACATAAACGTCGGTCAGGCAATCTTCAAGAGCGGGGTAGGGCGATTCCTCACCAAATTTGACGGCTTCTTCGATGGTTTGTTTGACTTTGGCATCAATGGCGTCCAGTTCAGCCTCAGAAACCAGGTTGCGGCTCAATACGCGCTGGCGGAAGCGTGCAATCGGATCGCGCTTTTTGAAATCTTCCAGCAGGGCTTCGGTATAGTAGCGTTTGGCGTCGCCTTCAAAGTGGCCGTAGTAACGGAAAGCCTTGCATTCCAGCAGCGATGGCCCTTCGCCCCGGCGAGCGCGGGCAATAGCTTCACCGGCGGCCTCATGGACGGCAAAAAAGTCGGTGCCGTCAATGGTGAAGCCAGGCATATTGTAGGCCGTAGCCCGGTCGGCAATGTCTTTGGCCGAACAGTGATAACTGGCCGGAGTGCTTTCGGCAAAGCCGTTGTTTTCGCACACAAAAACCACCGGCAGCTTCCAGATTTTAGCCATGTTCATGCCTTCGTGCATGGTGCCCTGCTCCGACGCGCCATCGCCAAAGAAGCAAATCGTCACCTGGTCGGTGCCCTTCACTTTGGCCATCAGGCCGGAGCCGCAGGCCAGCGGGCCGCCGCCGCCTACAATGCCGTTAGCACCCAGCATGCCTTTGTCCACGTCGGCAATGTGCATGGAGCCGCCTTTGCCTTTGCAGGAGCCGGTTATTTTGCCAAACAACTCGGCCATCATGGGTTTTACCTCGACACCCTTGGCAATGCAGTGGCCATGCCCTCGGTGGGTCGAGGTGATGAAGTCGGCATCGGTTAAGTGGGAGCAAACGCCCACACCAATGGCTTCTTCCCCGGCATACAGGTGAACAAAGCCGGGCAGTTTACCCTCGGCAAACAGGGCCGCGGCCTTGTCCTCAAAGGTGCGGATCAACTGCATGCGCTCATATACCTGGAGCAGTTTTTCTTTGCTTAATTCAGCCATAATTTTACCTCCTCGTAAAAATAGAAAATACGATGATAAGATAGGAGCCAATCCTCACGACTTGATAATGCCGCGAGCCGTCCAATCGGTTACGGTTTTGGCCACCCACTCCTGAATGGCCGGGCCATGCACCAACGTGGGTAGATCACGGGCCAGGTCTTCCGGCTCTACCAGGGCCAGCCAGCCGGCATTATACGGATCATTGTTAGCTAATTTTGGGTTATTGATCACCTCCTCATTGATTTCGATGACTTTGCCGGCCACCGGCAGATTGAGCGGCCCGACATATTTGCCGGCTTCCATCGTGCCAAAGGGGCGGTCTTTAGGGATAGGCCGCCCCGGTGGTTTGAGCCGGATATTGGCAATCGCGCGGGCCGAATATTGGGCCATATCATCTAACCCCACCCGCACCAAATCTCCTTCAACTTTGGCCCACAAGTGAGTCTCCGGGTGGTAATATAGGTCCGTTGGCATTTTAAAATCTGGCATAGACATCCTCCTTAAAAATAGCCCTCACCCCCACCCCTCTCCCAAAGGGAGAGGGGTGTCGCGCAGCGACGGGGTGAGGGATTTTCGTCGCTGGCGATGTATGAACACCTCTCAAAAACAGAGATCAC
The DNA here is from genome assembly GCA_964505845.1 of uncultured Caldilineaceae bacterium. Classification (GTDB taxonomy): domain Bacteria; phylum Chloroflexota; class Anaerolineae; order 4572-78; family J111; genus DSQQ01. Next base: position 3,632 of record CAZDMM010000064.1, on the reverse strand, counting down.
TTTATTGATCGGGCCACAATTTCAACCACATCCAGAATGGTGAGGTTAGTCTGGGCATCTTTGACGGCTCTTTCAAACACCCGCACACACTGCGGGCAGGCGGTGGCCATGATCTGAGCGCCGGTGGCGCTGAATTTTTTGACCGTATCGGCCCCCACCCGGTTAACGTGCTCCGGCGCAACCGGCTCCACATTTCCACCGCCGCCGCAGCACAGGCCGCTGGCTCGCCGTTCGGCCGCCTCGCGCAAGGTTAAACCGGGGACTGCCCGCAAAACGTCGCGCGGGGCCTCATACACGCCGCCGGTGCGAGCCAGGTCACAGGGATCATGATAGGCGACGACGCTTTCCAGGGGGTTGAGCTTGAGCCTGCCGGCCCGGATCAACTCGGCCAGGAATTCGGTGCTGTGCAGCGGGCGAATCTGCGGCAAGCGCGGCGCGTACTCTCTGAGCCAGGTCAGGCGGCAGGCCGGACAGGTAAAGACGATGGTGTGCGCCCCGGTGGCGGCCACAGCCTCCACATTCTTTTGAAACAGGGCTTCGGCCGCTTCTGTTAACCCGGCGGCCTTGAGCGGAAAACCGCAGCAGGCTTCTTTTTCACCCAACAGGGTAAAATTCACCTCCGCCGCCGAGAGAATCCGCACCAGCGCCTCGGCGATGCGCTGGGCGGTGGGTGAAAAAGTGGTGACGCAGCCGATAAAATAGACCACCTCCGCCTGCTCGCGCAGGTACAGGTCGTCGGGCGCGTCGGCCATATATTCCACCCAGCCGGTTCGCTCATAGGCCGGGTAGCCAAAAATGTTGTCGCTTTGGGCGATGGTGTCCCGAATCTTGAGCAAATTTTCCGGGGCTGCCCCGGCCTCGGCCAGGGCATTCCGCATCTGGTGCATCAACAGCCCCACACTGATGCCCATAGGGCAAGCCATCGAACAGCGGTTGCAGGTGGAGCAGGCGGCGTAGTTCAGGTCGCGCCAGTGGAGCAGGTCGGTCTCAGTGATCGGTTTTTCCAGGCCAACGGCGGTTTTGAACTTGCCGCTTAAGGTGAAGTTCTGTTCATAGGCCCGGCGCAGCAGCTCTAGCTTCCAGATAGGGGTATATTCCGGGTTGCCGAGCACCTTATAAAAAGGGCAAGCCTCGGCGCAAATGCCGCAGCGGGTGCAGGCTTCAAGTTGAGCGGCTACCCGGCCACCCACTTCACGCACAAAGGTTTTATCCATACCTGGCACGGGGTTGCTCCCTTTTTACTTAAAAAGCTCGTCGCCACTCTGAAATTCCAGGCCGGGGTGGTTATCAAAGCGAACCACGCCCACCGCCGCCTGGCCCTGCAGCGCCTCGGCTATTTTGGCCGCGCCGATGTGACCAAAACCGCCGCACAACTCAAAGGCGGCAAAGCCTTCCTTGACCATTGCTCGGCAAACCTCAACGGCCTGCTGGTAGTTGTTAACGGCCACCGCCGTCAGTTCTACGGCCGGGGTGGCTACCGTAGCCCGGTGCTGCTGAGGGTTAACTTCGGGGGCTAAAAAAACAAAAGCTGCTTTTAAGGCCATACTGTTTCTCCTTAGGTTGTATTGTTAGATTTGAATCTAAATAACCGGCCGCCAGGTAGATTTTTTCTACAAAAAAAAGAGCAGCAGCACGGGCAAATAACCCGCGTTACGGCTCTTTTTTACCAGGCTGACATTTAACCGCCGCTACGATGGCAACTACCTGCTTCATTACAGGTTCCTTAGATTGGCTCAAAGGAAAAAAGTGATACCCCGGCGCTTTTGCCAGCACCGAAGCTGAGAGGATGGAATTTTGCCAGAAGTTGATTCCAGTATAGAGGAAATCAGCGGTGAAAACTATTAGGGAAAACCCTAATCTTTGAGGTTACTGTTCAGCTTGGTCAACCTTGGGCTTTGCTGCGTTGAGCCGCCTTGCCAACAGAGAAAAGCGCCGGTCGCCTTAATCCTGGTCAATCATGCCTTTGTGTAAGGCGTAGCGGGTCAGTTCGGCGATGCTGCGCAGGCCGAGTTTGTCCATCAGATGCGCCCGGTGCGCTTCTACCGTTTTGACGGTGATGTGCAGGAGGCCGGCAATCTCGCGGTTGGTGCGCCCTTCGGCAATCATTTGGAGAACCTCGCGCTCGCGGCTGGTCAGCCGCTCGTACCGGTCTGCCATTGCCTCGGCTCGCCGGCCATACTCGTCAACAAGCTGGCGAGAAATGGCCGGGCTGAGATAGGTTTCGCCCCGGCAGGCGGTCTGGATGGCCTCAATCAACTCGTTGACGGCCCCTTGTTTGACCACGTAAGCGGAGGCGCCGGCCCGCAGGATTTGAAAGATATGTTCTGCGGTAGTGTGGACTGTCAAAACCACCACTTTTACCTGCGGGCACAGCTTTTTGATCTGCCGGGTGGCTTCCAGGCCGTTCAGCACCGGCATGGTGATGTCCATCACCACCACGTCGGGCAGCAGTTGGATTGTTTTTTGGACGGCCTGCTGGCCGTCTTCGGCTTCGCCCACTACCTGGATTCCGCTTTCATCCGCCAGCAGCGAGCGCAGCCCTTTCCGCACGATGGTATGGTCTTCGGCCAGCAGCACTTTGATTTTGTTCATGGTTCTCCTGCCCCAAAACGCGGTGAGCGCGGCAACTCCACCCACAAGCGGGTTCCCGCGCCGGGCTGCGATTGCACGCTAAAGGTTCCACCCCATAACGCCACCCGTTCACGCATTCTAAACAGCCCCGCCCCCGACCGGGCGATGCCGGCGGCCAGCTTCACCGGGGCGTCGAAGCCAAGCCCGTCGTCCTCAATTAACGCCGACACATTGGTTTCCTGGCCGGCCAGGTGCAACTGAACCCGGTGAGCCTGGGCGTGCCGGGCGATATTGGTTAAAGCTTCCTGGACAATCCGGTAAAGCGTGGTTTCCATCTCGGCGGCCAGCCTGTCTTCCAGGCCAACCACCTCAAACTCAACCTCGATGCCCAGCCGCTCGGCGTAACGGCTGGTGTACCAACGCAGCGTCGGCACCAGGCCCATCTCGTCCAGCATGGTCGGGCGCAGCGTGTGCGAGAGTTCACGCACGTGCTCCAGGGTTTCGTCCACCAGCATGCTGATTTCGGCCAACCTTTCCCGGCCGGCTGCCGCCGAATCCGGGGGCAGCTCTTTTTGCAGCATATCAAAGTTGATGCGCATGGCCGTCAGGGCCTGGCCCAGTTCATCGTGCAGCTCCTGGGAAACATGCTTGCGTTCGGTCTCCTGGGCCTGCATCAGCTCTAGCGACAAGCGCTGCAAATCTTCGGTAACCCACTGCTGCTCGGTAATGTCCTCATACATGAGGATAACATTCCGAATTTCGCCGCGTTCACCCCTGACCGGGTAAATCCGGGCCTGAAACCAACGCCGGCGACCCGTTTTGAGCGACTCGGGGGTATGATAAGCCACCGGCGGTATCAACACCGTTTCGCCGGCAAAGCCTCGCTCCACGTAGGGCATCATGCCCAGGCTGATTACCTGCTCATCCTGGAGCAGGTTATAATTTTTTACATCGGCGGCGGTCACACCCCACAGCTTTTCCCAGGCGCGATTCACCTGGATCGTCCACCCGTCCGGCGTCATCACCTGGATGCTGATAGGAGATTGTTCAACGATGGTGCG
>CAZDMM010000063.1:15388-17691 GCA_964505845.1 uncultured Caldilineaceae bacterium | reverse complement strand
TCACGTGTGCGCCAAATGCGGCACCTACAACGGTGTGCAAGTCATTGCCCAAGAAGACGCCAAGTCAGCCAAGTAACCGGGAGTAGGGAGTAAGAAGTAGGTAGTAAGGGGTGGGTAGTATAGGGTCTTATCCCTACTCCCTACTCCTTGCTCCCTACTTCTTTTATGGTGATAAGATGATCGCCTTTGTCTTTCCAGGTCAAGGATCGCAAGAGGTCGGCATGGGCCAGGCTTTGGCCCAGGCTTACCCGGCCGCTCGCCAGGTGTTTGAGCAGGCGGATGAAATTCTGGATTTTCCCCTGAGCCGCTTGTGCTTTGAAGGGCCGGAAGCGGATTTAAACGATACCATCAATACCCAGGCTGCCCTCTTTACCACCAGTATGGCGGCTTTAGCCGCGCTGCGGGCTGCCGGCTTTGCCGCTGAACCCAGCTTTGTGGCCGGGCATAGTCTGGGCGAATATTCGGCCTACGTGGCGGCCGGTGTATTATCCTTTGAAGCCGGGCTGCGTTTGGTGCGTGAGCGCGGCCGGCTGATGAAAAAAGCCGGCGAGTTGAATCCCGGCGGCATGGCCGCCATCCTCAAACTGGAGGATGAGGAGGTGGCTCAAATTTGCCGGCAGGCCAGCGCCAAAGGCAACGGCTCGGTGCAGATAGCCAATTACAACTCGCCCGGCCAGATTGTGATTTCCGGCCACACTGCCGCCGTAGAGCGGGCTATCGAACTGGCCCTGGCGGCCAAGGCCCGCCGGGCGGTCAAACTGCCGGTCAGCATTGCTGCCCACTCAGAGCTGATGCGAGTGGTGGCGGCCGAGTTTCGCCAGGCCATCGAGGCTGCGCCGCTGGCCTTGCCCCAAATTCCCGTTGTGGCTAATATCACCGCCCGCCCGCTCGATTCGTTGGAGGCTATCCAGGCCGAGATGGAGGGACAACTGACTGCCTCGGTGCGCTGGACTGACTCCATCGGCTGGATGGTGGAGCAGGGTGTCGCCCACTTTATTGAAATTGGCCCTAAAGATGTTTTGATCGGGCTGATCAAACGCATTTCTAAAGACGTTGAAACCCGCACAATGGGTGCACCCGCCGACATCAACGCTTTGTTGGGAGCATAAAACTTTAGCTATGCCAACGTTGTTTAATCTGTCAGGAAAAGTGGCCGTTGTCACCGGCAGTTCTCGCGGCATTGGCGCGGCTATTGCCAAAACGCTGGCGGCGCAGGGGGCCAAAGTGGTTATCAACCATCGCAGCAGCCCCGCCGCCGCCGAGGAAGTGGCCGCAGCCATCCAAGCCGAGGGCGGCGAGGCTATCGTCGTCCAGGCGGATGTCAGCCACAGCAGCGAAGCTCAACAGCTTATTAAGCGCACTATTGACACCTACGGCCAAATAGATATACTTGTAAATAACGCAGGTACTACCCGCGATACCCTCATCATGACGATGAAGGATGAAGATTGGGATTTAGTGCTGCAAACCAATCTGACCAGTACTTATTATTGCAGCAAGGCCGCCGTCCGCCCTATGATGAAAAAGCGGGCCGGGCGGATTATTAACATCACTTCGGTGGTGGGGTTGTCCGGGCAGGCCGGTCAAACCAATTATGCGGCCTCAAAGGCCGGGATTATTGGCTTTACCAAAGCCCTGGCCAAAGAGGTTGGTTCACGCCATATTACCGTTAACGCGGTGGCGCCGGGCTTTATTCCGACGGCCTTAACCGAAGTGCTGCCGGAAGAGATGATAAAGTCAATTGTGGCTAATACACCCCTGGGCCGCCTGGGTACGGTGGAAGAAGTGGCCCACGCCGTACTCTTTTTGGCCTCGGATGAAGCCGCCTTTATTACCGGGCAGGTTTTGACGGTAGATGGCGGCCTGGTGATGCAATAGTAGTGGCCAAAACATAAATTGACAGATTAGGTGGGTAGTTGGTAATTAGTGATTGATAATTGGTAATTACCAATCTCCAATTACCAATTACCACCAACCATTGAACATTCACATTTTTTAATATTGAACCCAGACAGCCTGTTTCACCAAAAGGGGAGCCATTTATGAAAGTTCGACGACATGCCCGTGCGGTTGTACTGCAGGTGCTGTATGAGCTTGATTTTACCGACCATCAAGCCGAGCCAGCCCTGGAAGCCAGGTTTGAGGACCGCACCCTGCCGGAAGCTGCCGAAGGTTTTGCACGTGCACTGTTAAGAGGCGTGCAGACGTATCGAACTTACCTTGATAACGTCGTCAGCGAGTTAGCTCCAGAATGGCCGATTGACCAGATTGCCGCAGTTGACCGTAATATCCTGCGTGTAGCG
>CAZDMM010000063.1:8036-15378 GCA_964505845.1 uncultured Caldilineaceae bacterium | reverse complement strand
GTGCTTTTTGAGCCGGATATTCCCCCCACAGTTGCTATCAATGACGCGGTTGAATTGGCTAAAATGTTTGGCAGCGAAAGCTCTCCCCGTTTTGTTAACGGCGTGTTGGGCAGCCTGGTCTCCAAAGACCGGGTCAAGCTGCGCGAAATGGTGAGAGTGTCGGCTTAAGAGGTTTTATTGGTTAAAGCATAGGGAACAACAGCATGTTCCCGGAATGATATAAATTTGAATGGACATCCTGGGTGTCGGCTTTCCCGAACTTCTTTTTATTTTTTTTATAGCCTTAATGGTTTTTGGCCCCCGGCGCCTCCCGGAGATTGCAGGTAAGGCCGGTAAATTTGTGCGTGACCTCCGCAACATGTCCCAGGGATTCATGGCGGAATGGCAGCGTGAAATTACGGTAGCGGCTCGCCTGGAAGAATTGCAAGAAGTTCAACGGGAATTGAAAGAAACCAAAGAGTCGCTCCGCCAAACCCGCACCGAGCTATCTGCCAGCGCGAATCAAATCGGCCAGGCGGTCAGCTCGGCGGTAAAGCCGCCGGCCGCTACGCCGCCCCCGGTAGACCCACCCAAAGTTGACTCCCCGGCTGAAGTGACCGAAGTTACCCCAACTCCAACCCCGGTTGAAGTAGAACGAAATGGTTCCTCCCCGCCCCCAGCCACCTCTGTCTCACCGCCCGAGGCCGCGGCATGAGCAACGTGACTTCCAAACAGGAAACAATGGAACACCTGGCCGGGCAAATGACCCTGCTGGAACATTTAGAAGAACTGCGTGACCGCCTGGTTAAAGCGGCCATTGCGGTTTTTGTTTGCACCGTGCTGGCCGCAGCCTTTACCACCCAGATTTTAGAGTTTTTGATTGCTCCTTATGGTCAAAAGTTACAGGTCTTGGGGCCGACAGAAGGGATTACCATTTATTTCCGGGTAGCGCTGACCGCCGGTTTGGTGCTGGCCATGCCGTTTCTGGTTTACCAATTTTTGATGTTTATCATGCCGGGCCTTGAACCTAATGAAAAGCGTTACATAGCCTGGGGTGTGCCCTTTGCCAGCCTGCTTTTTTTGATTGGTGCGGCCTTTGCTTGGTTTATCATGCTGCCGGCGGCCGTTGGCTTTTTAAGCGCATGGCAACCTGAAATCTTTCTCCAACAGTGGCAGTCACGGGAGTATATCCCCTTTGTCACCTCTCTAATCTTTTGGGTTGGCCTCAGTTTTGAAACACCGCTGATTATCTTCATCATGGCTAAAATGGGTTTGGTGACCCCGCAATTCCTCATCAAACAGTGGCGTTTTGCCGTCGTTATTATTGCGATTGCAGCGGCAATGATTACACCCACCGTAGACCCCTTTAACATGGGCCTGGTGATGCTGCCCCTGATGGCCTTGTATGGCTTGAGCATCTTGCTCTCTTACCTGGCCTAGCGCGTCAGCCGGTCAGCGAAAAACCGAATCTAAGAATGGTAGCGTACCCCCTCGGCACTCATCGTTTTCTGTTTGTTATTCTCCATTCACTATTCACAATTAATCTGGAGGTGCTTCCATGACGAAGCAAAGAGTTTTGATTATGGGCGCTGCCGGGCGCGATTTTCATAATTTTAATGTCTATTTCCGGCATAACCCTACCTATGAAGTGGTCGCCTTTACGGCGACTCAAATCCCTAACATTGAGGGCCGGGTATATCCGGCCGAACTGGCCGGCCCGTTATATCCCGCCGGCATCCCCATCTACCCCGAAGCAGAGTTGGTGGATTTGATTAAAGCTTGGCAAATTGACCAGGTTATCTTTGCCTATTCCGACGTGCCCCACGAGTATGTGATGCACAAAGCTTCGGCGGTGTTGGCAGCCGGGGCCGATTACCGGCTGCTGGGGCCGCGCCATACCATGCTCAAAAGCGTCAGACCGGTGGTTTCGGTGGGCGCGGTGCGCACCGGCAGCGGCAAAAGCCAGACTACCCGCCGGGTGTGCGAGATTTTGCAGAACCTGGGCAAAAAGGTGGTGGCGGTGCGTCACCCCATGCCTTATGGCAACTTGGTGGTGCAGGCGGTGCAGCGTTTTGCCCAGTACAGCGACCTGGATGAGTACGAGTGTACCATCGAGGAACGAGAGGAGTACGAACCGCACCTGGACCGGGGTACGGTGGTTTACGCCGGGGTAGATTATGAGGCCATTCTGCGCCGGGCCGAGGCCGAAGCAGATGTGGTAGTGTGGGACGGCGGCAACAATGATTTGCCCTTCTACCAGCCTGATGTGCATATTGTGGTGGTTGACCCCCACCGGCCGGGGCATGAGCTAACCTATCATCCGGGCGAAGCCAATTTACGCCTGGCGGATGTGGTGGTCATCAACAAAATAGACACCGCCGACGCCGCCGGCGTCGCGCAGGTGCGGCGCAGCATCCAGGCGGTGGCGCCCATGGCGCAGGTGATTGACGCTGCTTCGCCGATTACGGTGGCCGACCCGGCCGCGATTCGAGGCAAACGGGTTTTGGTGGTAGAAGATGGCCCCACCCTGACGCACGGCGAAATGGCCTACGGGGCCGGCGTGGTGGCGGCCCAACGTTTTGGGGCAGCCGAAATTATTGACCCGCGCCCCTACGCCGTTGGCTCCATTGTGGAAACCTATGCCAAATACCCCACCACCGGCGCAGTTTTACCGGCCATGGGTTATGGTGAAAGCCAGATGAAAGAGTTAGAGCAAACCATCAACGCCACCCCCTGCGACCTGGTCATTATCGGCACGCCCATTGACCTGGGCCGTTTGCTTCACATCCAGCCGCCACAGCAGCGGGTGCGTTATGAGCTGCAAGAGATTGGACGGCCTACTCTGGCCGAAATTTTACAAGAGCGCTTCCAAGAATGACCCCTGAACCCATTTTTCATCTGACTCCGGCGGCTTATTACCAACGCCAGCCCGCCGGTCAGCCCTATCATCCCGCCGCCTTTGCCCAGGAAGGTTTTATTCATTGCACCACCGGGGTAGACAGGCTGATACAGGTAGCCAACTATTACTTTGCCGATTTGCCTGACGATTTGCTGGTGCTGGAAATTGACCCGGCCCAATTGGTCGCCCCCCTCATTTTTGAGCCGCCTATCCTGGCCGCGCCGGAGCCGGTTGGCCGGGCCAGAGCGCACACCGCCGACCCCCACACGCTTTTTCCCCATATTTATGGCCCGCTCAACCGCCAGGCCATCCGGCGCTGTTTTGCCTTGCACCGAGACTCGGGCGGGCGGTGGCAGCTACCCGGATGACTGCCGACCGTTGACTGATGACCGCCGAAATGCAGACTTTATCTCCAATCTCAAAAGAGGAATTTTGTCAATGAATAACGACCTACCCCCCATCACCGCCGTGCGACTCCACGGCCCGGCCGACTTACGCGTGGAGCAGCTTCCCCACCCCGGCCCACCCGGCCCCGGCCAGGTGCTGCTGCGCGTCACCTCCGTTGGCATTTGCGGCAGCGATTTGCATACCTACAAAGATGCCCGCATTGGCAATGTAACCTTGCAAAGCCCCCTGATTTTGGGCCACGAGTTTGCCGGGGTAGTGGAAGCGGTTGGCCTGGCTCCCGATAACCTGGGCGGCAATTTTCAGCCCTTATCGCCCGGCATGCGGGTGGCGGTTGACCCGGCTCAACCCTGCTGGCGCTGCGAGATGTGTGAGCAGGGTCAGCCCAACCTGTGCCGCCGGCTGCACTTTTGCGGCAATTACCCTGATCATGGCAGTTTATGCCAATGGATGCACATGCCGGCCCGAAGCTGTTTTCCGATTCCCGATAGTATTGACGATGCCGGGGCCGCCATCCTGGAGCCGCTGGGAATAGCCATCCACGCGGTTGACCTGGCTAAACTCCGAGTAGCCAACAGCGTGGCTATTTTGGGCGCCGGGGCAGTGGGGCTGTTAATCTTGCAGTTGGTCCGGCTCTCCGGGGCGCAGCCGATTTTTGTGAGCGATAAATTCGATTGGCGGCTGGCGCTGGCGCAGCGTTACGGCGGCATCCCCCTCAACTGTGATAGCGGCGATCCGGTCAAAACCGTGCTGCAGGCCACTCACGGCCAGGGGGTAGATGTCGCCATCGAAGCCGCCTGGGCCGACCACTCGGTGCAGCAGGCCGCCGAGATGACCCGGCTGGGCGGGCGCATGATCATTGTGGGCATCTCCGAAAGCGACCATATCACCTTAAAACACTCTACCGTCCGGCGCAAAGGGTTGACCATTTGCCTGGCCCGCCGCATGAAGCACACCTATCCCCGCGCCATTCGCCTGGCTCAAAGCGGCGCTGTAGATTTGGCCGGCCTCATCAGCCACCGCTTTCCCCTGGAGCAAACGCCGGCCGCTTTTGCCCTCAATGCCGCTTATCAGGATCGCGTCGTAAAGGTAATGATTGACATCGCTCCAGGCTGATAATGGCTGTTGTCTGCTCAAAACGCTCTCAAACATGGCTGGGAGCCGGCCTGATTCTGCTGGCATTTTTGATGTTGATCGGGTTGATTAACCCATTCCATGAGTTTGCGGTTGAGGATGACTGGGATTACGCCAGGAGTGTGTGGTATCTATGCCGTCTGGGTTTGTTTCAACGCAGCGAACTGATGGAGGCCAGCGCCCTCTTTCCGGTTAGTTGGGGCGCGCTCTTTGCCACGATTTTTGGGTTTTCATTTGTGACCCTGCGCCTTTCAACCCTGGCGCTGGCCGGCGTCGCTTTAATCTTCTTTTACGCCCTGTTGGGAGAACTCAATTTTGATGTATCACGCCGCATCTTAGCCACCCTGGTTCTGCTGGCGTCGCCGGTGTTTGTGTTCCTGGCCTTCAGTTTTATGACTGACATCTCCTTTTTGGGTGCGGTGATTGGCGCCCTGTATTGCTTGGTGCGCGCCCAGAAACAACAGCAGCTTTTTTGGACCTTTGCCGGCTCTATTTTTGTCGGCCTGGCCTTTCTATCTCGCCAGTTAGGCGGCTTAATTGCTTTTGCCTATGTGACCTTCATCTTATTTCAGCAGCATGGCAGGGTTTTTCGACAAGATATTTTATACCGGCTTCTGGCCGCTACGGTTGTACCGGGGCTGGTGGTGGGCGGATATGGGGTATGGCTGCAATTTTTTGGGGGAGCAACCTGGGCAGACCACACCCGCTCTATCGCTGCAACCTGGCATTTTTGGGCACAACCTGATTTTCTGGCAGTGCTGCTCCGCCGCCTGGTAGAGTCGGCGGCCACGCTGGGAGTCTATCTTTTGCCTTTGTGGCTCGCTGGCGGGGCTGCTCTCTTAAAAGGCTGGCCAAGCTGGAAACAGTATGCGCTATGGCACAAAGTTGCGATTGGCGCTATAGCCGTTACCTTTACGGCCATAGTGGTCCGGTTGGCGGCCAGAGATGAGTGGTTCCCTTATTTGCCTGACCAACTGACCCGCCGGGGGCTGCGTCCCTACCTGTCTTACACGGCCTACTATCATCAGATTCAGCGCCCGCTGGTGGTACCCTTAGGGCTTTCTGTGGTGTTAACCGTGTTGGGGGTGGTGACAGGTATAATTCTTTGCGTGTGGCTGTTCCAGCGGATAAGCCGGCCGCTCACGCCTGAACTTGGGCTGATTTACTGGTCTACCTTTGTTTTGTTGGCCGGTTCATTGGCCTTTTTTTCATTTTACGAGCGTTATCTGCTCCCGCTCATGCCGGGGATGATTATTCTGGTTCTGGATCGAGCCAGGCATAGACGTTTTTCGAGCCGGGTGGCATGGGCGGGTATTTTGGCCGCAGCGCTGTGTTCCGGGGGATTAATGCAAGATTATTTTGCGCTGAGTCAGGCTAAGTGGGCTGCTGCCGAAAAGTTAGCCGGTGAGGGCGTCCCGCCGGAACGGATAGATGCCGGTTTTGAATGGAACGGCTGGCATCTGTACGACAAGAGTATCGCCCATATCCAGGCCCATCATCTGCCCATGCAAATTACACCCTGGGAATATATTTTGGACCCGCAATATATTGTGGCTTTTGGCCCTGTGCCCGGTTACCATATTGAAACCACCCTTGTCTTTGCCACTCCTTTGCGTTTTGCCGGTCATGATGCTATTTTTTTGCTGCGACGAGGCTAGGGCACTTTGGCAGAGCATACCTGAAAAAACTCGTTTTCTGGCACCGCAGAAAACGGGTTCGCCATACCGCCTCTCCAAACAAATTTGTGCAGGTGAAAAATGTTAGCTAACTTCACATCAGCGTCTTCTGTTACTTTCCGTCCCGGCACGCGGGCCGATTCCTACACCGTCTTTACCATTTTCCGCCAATCTATCCTGGATTTGGGGCAGCGGTTGGGGGTGATGGCGATTACCGGCGGCGATAACCCGGACCTGCTGGCTACCTTGTGGGAAAGCCGGCGCTCCTTGTTTGAACATCTGGCCCATACCGCCGAACATTTCTGGCTGGCTGAAAAAGATGGTCAAACCATTGGCTATGCCAGAACCATTGTGCGCGACGGGGTGCGCGAACTGACCGAGTTTTTTGTGCTGTCGGAGTACCAACTGGCCGGCATCGGGCGGGAACTGCTGGGCCGAGTCTTCTCGGCGGATAATGTGAAACGGCGCGTTATTATCGCCACGCCCGACACCCGCTCGCTGGCCCGTTATCTTAAGGTCGGCGTCTACCCCCGCTTTCCCACCTTTTACCTCTCCCGCCCGGCCGAAAAGGTGGCAGTCGTCTCGGATTTGAGGCCGGAGCCAATTTTGCCCTCCCCGGAAAATTTAGCCGCCTTACGGGAGATTGATCTCACTGTGCTGGAGCATCAACGAGAGGTTGACCATCTCTGGCTGGGCCAGGATCGGCAGGGGTATCTGTATTATCGAGGTGAACAGCCGGTGGGTTACGGCTACCTGGGGCCGAGCCACGGCCCCTTTGCCCTGTTGGATGAGGCCGATTTCCCGGCGGTGCTGGCCCACGCCGAAACACAGGCCGCTGCCCAGGATTATGTGTTTGGGGTAGAAGTGCCGATGATTAACCGCGCAGCCGTGGATTATTTGCTGGGGCGCGGCTGCCAGTTAGACTCCTTTTTTGCCTTTTTTATGAGCGACGCACCCTTTGGCAAATTTGAAAATTATATCTTCCCCAGCCCGCCCTTTTTCTTATAATATTCAACGTTCCAACGTTCAACGTTGGAACGTTATAACGTTTCAACGCAGTATAAAACCATCCCAGAGCGGGTCGTCCGGGTCAATCAAAAATTCGTGGCGGCCGGTGATATGGGCCGTCCCCTCCACTTCGGGGATGATGGCCGGGTACGGGCCAAAGGTGGTCGTTTCAACCACCCGCCCGCTAAAGCGGCTGCCGATGATGCTTTCGATAACAATGGGCTGGTTCAGGCCAGGCTCC
>CAZDMM010000063.1:0-8026 GCA_964505845.1 uncultured Caldilineaceae bacterium | reverse complement strand
CGCGTGGTGAATCGCCAGGCGGCCGCTCACCCCGGTGCCGGTAGGGCTGCGGTCCACTTCCCCTCGGCAAAAATGCAAACATTGCGGCTGTGCGCCCCTTCAGTCTGCGGCGGCCCCACAAAAATTGTGCCGTAGAGAAAACTGAGGTCGGCTTCAAAAGGGTGCGGGATGGGGCGGCCGGCCATGATGGCCCGCTTGATGGCCATACCGGTTTCAATCAGCGCCCGGTAATGCTCCGGGGTACAGCTCAACCCAAGCGTTTCGGCCTGCACGTAAGCATAAAACGCGCCCCCAAAAGCTAAATCGTAGCGCACCCGGCCCAGCCCCGGCACGTCAATAATTTCATCCAGCCCCACCACAAACGAAGGTACGTTGTAAAAGCGGACGCTCCGCACCCGGCCGTTGACCACCCTGGCATGGGCCGTGACCAGCCCGGCCGGGGTGTCCATCTTGAGGGTGGTCTCCGGTTCAGTAGCCGGCAGCATACCCGTTTCCAGGGCCACCGTGGCCATCCCGATGATGCCGTGCCCGCACATGGTGCTGAAGCCCTCGTTGTGGATAAACAAGATGCCCAAATCTGCCCCCGGCGTTACCGGCGGGCCGACCAGGCAGCCGTACATATCGGCGTGGCCGCGCGGCTCCCACATCAGGGCCGTGCGCAAGTGGTCGTAATGTTCCCTGGCGTAGCGGCGGCGGGCCAGAATGGTCTCGCCCGGCAGCTCGGGGAAGCCGCCGGTCACAACCCGGAACGGCTCGCCCTCGGTGTGGGCGTCAATGGCGGTGATTTTGAGCCAGTGAGCGGGAGGAGTCCAATGATTCATTGAATACCTGTTTGATGAGGAGGATTGTTCAGCCTCCAACCTTCCATCCTTCCAATCTTTCCTTAACATATCTGCCCCTCGTCATCAATATAACATGAGTCCGACTGGAAGCGCCGCCAATTGGCGACAAAACGCTCCAACTCACCCATATAGGCGGCGATAGCCTGTGCGCCATAAACAAGCTGCCCGTTCTCTTTGAGGGCAGGCAGGGGGATGTCCGGGCCAAGCTCGGCCGGGGTTTGATTGGCTTCAACCACAACGACCCGGTGAGCCACCACCAGCTCGCGCAAGGCCGCTTCCAGGTCGGCGCAGACGGCGCAATCAACAGGACGGTATAATTCAATCATAGCCAAACTATACCACAGCCCGGCCTGAAAAACAATGGAGGATTGCCCTGGTAGGGCAGATTTTGGTACAATACTACCCTAACTTACCAAAACGGATTGAACCCAATGACTTATAAATTCCTGGAACAACTGGATACTCGCCCGCTGCTGTGCGACGGCGCGATGGGTACGATGATCTACGCTAAAGGCATCCCCTTTGAGCGTTGTTTTGACGAACTCAACCTCAGCCAGCCGGCCCTCATCGCCGATATTCACCGCGCCTATATTGACGCCGGGGTGAACGTGATTGAAACCAACACCTTTGGAGCCAATCGCTTTAAGTTGGGGGAGCACGGCCTGGCCGAAAAGGTGGCCGAGATCAACGGGGCCGGGGTGCGCCTGGCCCGCCGGGTGGTGGACGCTTCCTTTAAAGAGGTTTTCATCGCCGGTTCGGTGGGGCCGCTGGGGGTGCGCCTGGCCCCACTGGGCCGCCTGAGCGCAGCGGAGGCCCGCGCCGTCTTTAGAGAGCAGATAGCCGCCCTGATTGAGGCCGGGGTAGATTTGCTGGTGTGCGACACCTTCCCGGACGTGTTTGAGCTAAAAGAAGCGGTGCTGGCCGCCCGCGAGGTATCGGCCGAGATTCCGGTGGTGGCTCAACTCACCTTTACCGAGGATGGCCGGACGCCGCTGGGTCATACCCCCCACAAAGCGGCGGCTATCCTGGCCGATTTGCCGCTGGATGTCATCGGCGTCAACTGCTCGGTGGGGCCGGCGGTAGTGCTGCGGACGCTGCAAAGCCTGGCCAGGGCTTTGCCGGCGGGCGTGCGCTTCTCGGCCCAGCCCAACGCCGGCTGGCCGGAGCGGGTCGGGGGGCGCATCATGTATGCCGCGCCCCCGGAATATTTTGGCGATTACGCCCTGGCCCTGGTGGAAGCCGGGGCGCGGCTGGTGGGCGGCTGCTGTGGCACTACCCCGGAGCACATCACCCACATGCGGGCCGTTCTGGATGACCCCACCCGCCGGGCGCCCAGTCTGGCCCGCCTGCCCGGCGACGAAATCTCCGGCGCGGCCGGGGCCGATGCCCTGCAGCCCACCCGCCTGGCCCGCCGCCTGGCCGCCGGTGAATTTGTCATCAGCGTGGAGATGAGTCCACCTAAAGGCTTTTCGGCCGAACGGGTGCTGGCCGGAGCCGCTACCCTGCAAGCAGCCGGCGCTGCCGCCATCAATGTGGCCGACAGCCCCCGCGCCCGCATGCGCATGAGTCCCTGGGCGGTGTGTCACCTGATCCAAACCCAACTGAAACTGGAAACGGTGCTGCATTTTCCCACCCGTGGGCGCAACCTCTTGCGGGTGCAGGGCGACCTGCTGGCCGCGCACGCCCTGGATGTGCGCAACATTTTTGTGGTGATGGGCGACCCGACCAACATCGGTGAGTACCCCGAAGCCCTGGACAGCTACGATCTGGTGCCGACCGGCCTGATCAAGCTGCTCAAGCAGGGGTTTAATCAAGGGCTGGATTACGGCGGCGAGCCGTTGCTCCAGCCGACCCACTTTCTGGTGGGCTGTGCCCTGGATTTGACCCCGGCCGACCCGGAACGGGAGATTAAACTATTACGCCGCAAAATGGAAAACGGGGCCGACTTTGCCCTGACCCAGCCGGTATTTGACGTGGAGGCGGCCCGGCGCTTTCTGACCCGCTACGAAGCCGAATACGGCCCGCTGAACCTGCCGCTGCTGGCCGGGGTGCTACCCCTCTTCAACGCCCGCCACGCCGAATTTCTGCACAATGAAGTCCCCGGCATCACCATCCCAGAAGAGGTGCGGCAGCGCATGCGCTTTGCCGGAGAAAAGGGCGCGCCGGAAGGGGTCGCCCTGGCCGGCGAGTTGATCCACCAACTGCGCCCGCTGGTGCAGGGGGTGTACCTGATGCCGCCCTTTGAACGCTACGACCTGGCCGCCGAGGTGATCGAGGCGGTTGCTGCCTGAGTCTAACGCTTAAATTAAGAAACACGCTCTAACCTGGCTGGGGCGGTGAAGATGACCCCGCTGGCCGCCTGGAAGAATGGAAGATTGGAGGACTGGAAAGACAGAAAGCTGCTTCATCCACCCTGCCAGGTATTTTTATACATTTGACGCTCACCTTAATTTGGATTACTATGGAGCTATGCTGCAACATCGCTGTGACCACAACCTATCCCGCCGGGAATGAGCAGCCAACTGAGATGAGTAATTAGGGACTGGTAATTGGTAACTAAAATTACCAATCTCCAAATTACCAATTACCACACTCAAAGGAGAGTCAATGCACCCCAAGTTAGAAAAATTTGCCTCAGATTTACGTCACCAGCAGGCCGGCCGGGCCAGCCTGTTCTGGCTGCGCGTGTTTGTCCAGCACGCCCCGCAGGGCATGTTGCGCTCGGATGAGTGGGTAGACTTGGGCTTGCGTGAGAGCGCGGCTATTCCGGGCCTGGACGCCGCCGATCTGGCCCCGCGCCTGGCCTTGTTGAGCGATTACGACCTCTTTCAGGCCGTCCGTCTCAAAGATCAGCAGCTTTTTATCGGCTCAGAATTGGCTACCCTGGATTGGAGCCGCAAGTATGAGCTGTCGCTCCAGCCCGATGTGCTGGGCGAGGATGGGCAGGACGAGTCAAGCTGCCACGACCTGGCCGACTGCGTGGAGCAGTTGTGGCGTGAACTGGGCGCGCTCTCGCCCCAGGATGAGGCCCTGGAACGGCTGCTGGCTAAAGGCTCGCCTTTCTGGGGCGGCAACGGCACGGGTCGCTCGGTGCTGCTGGAGGTGCTGCATGAGGCCCAGGCCATTTACGGCGGCTGGCTGCCCCGCCCGGTGTTGACCCGCATCGCCCACGTCCTGGATGTCCCCCTATCTGACGTGTACGGCGTGACCGAGTTTTACACCATGTTCTATACCGAGCCGGTCGGCAAAAAAATTATCCGAATTTGTGAGGATGCCCCCTGCGCCATGCAGGGCGCAGCCAGGGTTGAGGCGGCCCTGTGCCAGCATTTGCAGATTGAGCCGGGCCAAACCACCCCCGATGGCGAGTACACCCTGGAGCGGGTG
Source organism: uncultured Caldilineaceae bacterium (assembly GCA_964505845.1). Taxonomy (GTDB): domain Bacteria; phylum Chloroflexota; class Anaerolineae; order 4572-78; family J111; genus DSQQ01. The sequence goes on along the minus strand of CAZDMM010000063.1, from coordinate 3,800 downwards.
CGCTGCCTGGGGCTGTGCGACCACGCCCCGGCGGTGCTGGTCAACGAGACCCGCCACTTCCAGGTATCGCCCAACCGCATCCACGTGCTGCTCAGCAACACTCCGCGCCACCCGCAGCATCAAACCAATATCGGCGGGTTGGTTAAAGTGGCGATGTCCAATGTAAAGGTGGTAGACCCCACCAGCTTGAGCGAATACCGCGCGCAGGGCGGGTTGGCCGCCCTGCGCAAGGTGGTGCATGAGATGACCCCCACCGAGGTGATTGAAGTTATCAAAGCCAGCAAGCTGGTGGGACGTGGTGGGGCGGCCTTTCCGGCCGGAACCAAGTGGCAGTTTGCCGTTAATAACCCGCCCAGCCCGCGCTACGTCATCTGCAACGCCGATGAGAGCGAGGTGGGAGCCTTCAAAGACCGGGCCATGATGGATGGCGACCCCTTCCGAGTGGTGGAGGGCTTGATTATTGCCTGTTATGCGGTGGGCGCGGCCCAGGGCTATATTTATGTGCGGGGCGAGCATCGCCTGGGTTATGAGCGCTTTTGCCACGCCGTCAGCGAGATGGAGAAGGCGGGCTGGCTGGGCGACAACATCCGGGGCAGCGGCTTTACCTGTCGCATTGCGGTGCGGCGCGGGGCCGGGGCTTACGTGTGCGGCGAGGAAACGGCCCTGATTGAGTCTATCGAGGGCAAGCGCGGTTTTCCCCGCCTGCGCCCACCTTTTCCGGCCAACAAAGGGCTGTGGGGCGCGCCGACCGTCATCAACAACGTGGAGACGCTGGCTAAAGTGCCTTCCATCATTGTGCATGGCGGCAGTTGGTACAATTTGCTCGGTACCTCGGAGTCGGCGGGAACCAAGCTGTTTGCGGTCAGCGGCTCGGTGGTGCGGCCCGGCGTGTATGAGGTGCCTTTTGGCGTGCCGCTGCGTCACCTCATCTATGATATGGCCGGCGGCCTGCACGAGGGCCGCGCCTTGCAGGGTATTTTGACCGGCGGCGCAGCCGGCACCTTTTTGAAGCCGGAACACCTGGATACGCCCATTACTTTTGAGAACTTCCGGCAGGTCGGCGGCACGATTGGGGCGGGCACGGTGATGGTCTTTGACGACACGGTGAACATGCGGGATGTGCTGACCCGCATCGGCGAGTTCTTTGCCCACGAAAGCTGCGGCAAATGTTATCCCTGCCAGATGGGCGCCCAGCGCCAGGCCGAGATTCTGCATCGCCTGCAGCACGGCGACGGCCGGCCCGATGACGTCGCCACCCTGCTGGAGTTGGGCCGGGTGATGACCGACACCAGCATTTGCGGCCTGGGCCAATCGGCCGGTTGGGCCGTGGCCGATGCTGTCAAACGCTGGCCGGAGTTGTTTCAGGGAAAAAATGAAGCATGAAGGGGATAGTTTATGACTGATACGGTTACGCTTACCATTGACGGCCAAACCGTCACCGTACCCGCGGGTACCACCATCTTAAAGGCGGCCGCCGCGCTTGGAATCAATATTCCGACCATTTGTTATCATCCCTCCCTGACCCCGCCGGCCGTTTGCCGCCTCTGTACCGTTGAGGTGGAAAAGCAGCGGGTTTTGCAGCCGGCCTGTGTGATGCCGGTGGCGGAGGGCATGGTGGTCAAAACCCAGAGCGAGCGGGTGCAAACCGGACGGAAAGTGATCCTGGAATTATTAGCCTCTACGGTTGATTTGCACGACGCGCCGCACATCCAAGAACATATTCACCGGGCCGGCGCGGATGTAGACCGCTTCAGCGGTGGCGTGTCGCGCCAGCCCCAGTTTAAGGTGATGCAGGATAACCCCTTCTACATCCGTGATTATTCCCAATGTGTTATGTGCTGGCGCTGCATCCAGGTTTGCGCCGACGATGTGCAGCATACCTATGCTTTAACTTGGGGCGGCCGGGGTATCAACAGCCACGTGACCACCTTTTTTAATGAAGATATGCCGGATACCACCTGTGTTTTCTGTGGCAACTGTGTGGGCGTCTGTCCTACCGGGGCGCTGAAAGGGCTGGTTGAGTGGCGATTGGAGCAGCAAAGTGGGTAGTATTTCTGCCATTGTTTCAGATCTAAATTTTGGCCGCGCCAAGCTGCTGCAAGCCATCGAAGGGTTGTCGCAGCGTGAGCTGACCCAACTCCCTATCTACGGCGACTGGACCATCAAAGATGTGCTGGCCCACGTGCTTGGCTGGGATCAGCGGGTTTTGCGGACGCTGCCGCTCATGGTACAGAACCGGGCCAGCGAAGTGCCCAGCGTAGAGGTGGACGAGTATAATGCCGAGTCGGTAGCGGCCTGGCGCGAGCGCACCCTGGCGGAAGTATTGGTGGAGGTGGAGTCAACCCACCGCCAGATTTTGGATTTTATCTCAACCCTGGATCACAAAGAGATTGACACCCGGCGCGAACGGCATGGGCAGACCATCACCATCCGCAGCTATGTGATTGACGTGATGACCGAGCATGAGCGGCAGCACGCGGCAGAAATTGAGCAGTGGCGGCGGAAATTGGAGCAAAGCATTGATCCAGATGCCCTGACGAGGGAGTTGGCCGGCTGCCGGGCCGCCTTTGTGGCCGCCATTGCCGGATTGAGCCAGGCCGACCGGCTGGACAAAAGGGCCGCCGAAGCCTGGTCGGTTAAGGATGTGGTCGGCCACATTGCCGATTGGGAGCAGTTGATGCTCGATGCGGCTCGCTATATTCATGACCCGTCGCTGCCCAAAGGGCCGTTGATGGGCCAGGCCGATGAGGATTGGAACGAAATTTTGGCCGCCCGGCGCTCCGGCAATTCCTGGAATACCGATTGGTTATACCTGACGGCGGTGCAGCAAGCGGTAGACGATTTTATCGCCCGCCTGCGCCCCGGTGATTGGACCCTGCGCGGCCCTTATCCCTGGCCCAAAGATCAGGGCACCCTGGCCGAACTGGTCTGGCATATGAGCCAGCATTACGCCGACCACCTCCCGGATTTGGAAAACTGGAAAAAACTGGTTCAAACTTAATGGGTGTTCTTATGCTTCTTGATATTCAAAATTGGGTTATCAAACACCCTTAGTCATATCTTGAGACGGGTCTATGTTCAAAGTTAGAGTTTTTACCCCGGCTTATCTGCTCACCGGAGAGGTGGACGAAAACAACGCCTTTTTAGGGTGGCTCAATAACAAGGATAAAAGTACCCTGGATTTGCACCAGGTAGAAGCCCTGGTGCTTGATCTCCAGGCTGCTCTGCCGGCTACACAGGCCGGGCTGGTAACGCTGGCCAAAAGCCAGGTGGTCGGGATTGATATGCTCAGCCCGGCCGCGCAGCGTACCATCAATGTCGGCAGCCGGGCTGAACTGGCCGTTTTTTACACGGCTCGCTTTATGATCCAGGCCAGGCTGCACCCCACCGGCGATATGCCCATCCAGAATATCCCCAATGTGGTCAAGAGCGATTTTGTGGCTGTAAGCGGGGTAAAATTGTACCCCCTGCTCCCTACCCGCAAACTCCCCGCTTTGGAGTCGGCTCTGCTGATCCTCAATTGGCGTCATGTAGATTTCTATCACGCCGCCTGAGAACCTGCTGCTCAAATATCCCCTATTCTGCCCAAACAGTTCTCCCCCTCACCAGATTCGTTTGCCCCATTTTCTCGGTTGACCTATAATCAAGCGTCATTGGCCCTGATTGCATGTGGGAGTCAAGCCAAATGTGAATTTTTTGCGCAAGAACCGTGAATTCTGCCCTGACGAGGTATTTTATGATTGAACCATCCCTGCGGACTAAACTTGATTATCACCTTGTCGCCGCTCAAGCCAGGCTGT
>CAZDMM010000062.1:0-17802 GCA_964505845.1 uncultured Caldilineaceae bacterium | reverse complement strand
CGCAGCCCTGGCTGTGCTGCTGGGGGCGATGGCCGGTTTTGGCTTGACCCGCTTTAACTATCGCTTTGGTTTTTGGCGCAACAACGATATTGCTTTTTGGTTTGTATCGCAGCGCATTATGCCGCCCATTGTGGTGGTGCTGGCCTTTCTGATCATGTTCCGCGTTTTGGGGCTGGTAGACACCCAGGCAGGCTTGATCCTGGCCTATCTCGGCTTTAACCTCACCCTGGCGGTATGGATGCTGCGCGATTTCTTTGCCAACATTCCCAAAGAGCTGGAAGAGAGCGCCCTTATTGACGGCGCCTCCTGGTTTCGAGCTTTTTGGAGTATCACCCTGCCGCTGGCCGTGCCTGGCCTGGTGGCCACCTTTATCCTGTGTTTCATCTTTACCTGGAATGAATATCTTTTTGCCCTGATTTTGACCTTTCAAAAAGCCGGTACCGTGCCGCTGTTGTTGGCCTCTCAGGTGACCAATACCGGGGTACAGTGGTGGCGCATGGGCGCTCTGGCCACCATGAGCATCATCCCCAGCATTATCTGCGCTTTGATCCTGGAACGATACATTGTGAAAGGTCTTTTTTCGGGCGGTATTAAATAGGAAGAGTGGAAGATTGGAGGATTGGATTTTGTCTCCAGTCCTCCATCCTTCCAACACGTTAACAGAAGGACAATCTTATGACCAATTCTCCCCAACCCATAGGCTTTTTTGCCCTGTGGCATAACAAACGCTCCGAGTACCAGGCTGGCCCCGCCGAAGAGCGCGAAACCGGCCTGCGGATTCAGCAGGCTTTTGAAAAGGGCCGGGCGCGCGGCATCAAAATTTTTGGGCTGTACTACAGCCGCTGGGCCAGCGAACGCCAATTCTTTACCTTTTGGATTTGCCCCAACCTGGCGGTCCTGGAACAAACCATGGACGATTTGGAACAGGCCGGTGACTTTAAATTTGCCGACTCCGAACACGTCATCGGGGTGCGCCTGCCCGACCTGGAGATGACCGACGAGGTTCTTCAGGATTTGGAAGGCGGCCACCCCCATTTACCGCTGGGCTTTTTTGCCCTGTGGCGGCAAACCGAAACCTACTACCGCGCCGGCGAGGCAGAATGGATCGCTTCCGACCGGGCTGTGCGGGATGTTTTCAACGAGGCGCACAGCCTGGGGGTTCGCCTGCTGGGCCGCTACGACTGCCGCTGGTCAACCCAATGGGATTATTTTACCTTTTGGCTGGCCCCCAATTTGGAAACCATGGAAACAATCATGGATCATCTGGAGCCGGCCGGTGATTTTAAATTTGCCGACTCCCGCCACGTCATCGGCCAGTGGCAGCCCCATTTTCGTTTTGGCCGGCATCTACAAACCGAGGCCAACTGGTCTCAAGAAGTTTGACGACCAAATTCGGTAATTTGGAAGATTGGCAGGCTGGAAGGTTGGCTTTATCCAGTCTTCCAGTCTTCCAACCTTCCAGCTCTGTTACCGATTTTGACCATCAAAACTTATAAGGAGAGTGACACCATGAGTGATACCGCTGCCCAACCGCTGGGTTGGATTAAGTTTTGGAAGCCCAAAGATGATTGGTACTATCTGCCACCCGCCGAGCGCCAAACATACCTGGACAACTTTGCCCAGGTAGTGGCGCGGGCCACTGCACGGGGCGCGCGCTTGCTAGGCGCCTACAAATGCCGGGGACAGTCCTCGTGGGCCCGTTTTGAAGTATGGGAGTTCCCCGATTTGCAGGTTTTGCTTGATTTGAGCAGTGAGTTGGAAGAAATTGGTCATTTTCAATATTTTGCCGAAGATCACACCGTTGGCCGGCGTTATGAGCGTACCGGCGCCGCCGATAGTTGGGTCATTTGAGAGAAATCATCACGAGGCCCTGGCTTCACCACCGGCGATGACAATCCCTCGCCCCGTCGCTGGCGCGACTCCCCTCTCCCATTGGGAGAGGGGTTGGGGGTGAGGGTCATTTGAAAGGAAGAAATACCCATGAGCCGAGAAATTGTTGTTACCCCGGAACCGTTAACCGTAGAAGGCTTTGCCCCCTATGGGCAGGCTGTTTTAGTCCCCCGGCCGCCTATCCCTAAAAGCGGCGACAATTGGGATTGCTGGTTTGGGTTGGGAACCTTCAGTAAAGGCGAAATGGTGGTCGGCTTTGTGGCCACCCGGCCCACTGATGCCCCGATTACTACGATGGAGCGCGAAACCAAGACCGAATTTTTAATCCCCATCACCGGACCGGTGATTCAAACGGTGGCTAAACCGGGCAACCTGTCCATTCATACGGAGCAGCCCGATGCCGACAGCGTCAAGGCATTTATTGTGCAGCCGGGACAGGCCATCATTATGGGCGAGGGAACCTGGCATTGGGCCTCGCTCCCACTGGAGAATCAGGAAGTGTTGTACTACTTTATCACCGAGCCGCATCCGCCCGAGCCGGGCCGGGAAGCCAGCCCCTGGGTGCCCTTTTTAAATAACGACATCATCCGGCTGAGGCGTTAACCGTGAAGGCTATGCAAGTCATCGGCGTGGGCGATGCGGATGTGGACATCTACCTGGATGTGGAGCACCTGCCCGGGCGCGATGAAAAGATTCTGGCCCAAGAGTTGGCGTTCCACCCGGGTGGGATGGTGGCCAATTTTCTGGTGGCCTTAAGCCGGCTGGGAGTCTCCTGTGGCTTTCATGGCCCGGTGGGTGATGACGAGTTTGGCGGCATGGTCACGGCCAGCATGGCCGGCCATGGGGTGGATACCAGCGGTGTGGTCGTCAAACAGGGTGAGCGCACTTACTTTTGCACCGTGCTGCTGGATAGCAGCGGCGAGAAGGCCCTGGTGGTGGCCCCCACCAATTGTCTATCGGCCCAGCCGGAAGATATATCGGAAGCAGTCATCGCCCGGGCGCGCCATCTGCACACTACCGCCGCCAACATGCTAGCGGCGGTCAAAGCGGCCCGGCTGGCAAAACAACACGGCCTGACCGTCTCGATGGATATTGAGCCGGACAACGCCGCTCGCATCACCGATTTCAAACCCCTGCTGGCCCAGGTAGACATCGCTTTTGTTAACCAGCGGGCCGTGAAATTTTTGGGTGAAAGCGACTCGCTGGAGGCCGCCGCCCGCCGGGTGCTGGCTTACGGCCCCCGAATTGTCTGCATCACCCTGGGCGCGGGCGGCTCGCTGGCGGTGAGCGCCGCCGAAACCTTTCGGGCCAGCGCCTTTTCGGTACCGGTGGTTGACTCTACCGGGGCGGGGGATTGTTTTGCGGCCGGTTTTGTCTATGGCTTCCTCCAAAATTGGCCGCTGGCTCAAACCGCCACCTTTGCCAGCGCAGTCGGGGCCTTGAGCGTCACCCAGCGCGGCGGACATTCCAACCTGCCCGATCTGGCCCAGGTGATGGCCTTTTTGACCGAACAAGGGGTAAAGCTGTGACAACTGAGCATATTCCTGAGCTTCCCTTACTTTCTGACTCGGCCCGGCACACGATACAGCAGTTGTTGAGCGGCGAATTCCTGGGCGCGAGTCGCAATATTCGCCAAATCAATGATTTATTTGTTGACATTGCCGCCGGCTGGGAGGGCGACTCCGGCCAAGCGTTGGTTGACACGTTGCTGGCGACCGGAGACTATCTGAGCGCCACGCGTGGGCGCAATACCCCGGCCATCGCCAATGCCATTCGCCTGGTGCTGAAGGGTTTGCAGCAGGAAAGCGGGACCACGCCGGAGCAAATCCAAATACTAATTGAGGCCCGCCGCACCGAATATAATGCCCTTTCCATTCGCAACGCCGAGTTGATAGCCGAGTATGGGGCTAATTTGTTAGCCGCCTGTGAAGTGGTGCTGGCTTTTGATTACAGCAGCAGCATGAGCGCGATTTTGAAAAAACTGGGCGAGCGTGGGCGCAAAATCCGGCTGATTGTGCCGGAGAGCCGCAGCCTGGATGGAGGCCGGCCCATCGTCAATGAGGCCACGACCTATGGTCATACGGTAGTTTTCATTGTGGACATGGCCTTTAGCTATTTTCTTCCTCAATCCGAGGCGGTGCTGATTGGGGCGGAGACGATCTTTGCCAATGGCGACTGCTGGAATACCGTGGGCAGTTATCCCATCGCCGTCCTGGCCCAGCAGCATCACATCCCATTCTACGTGCCCACCGAGTTCATCAAAATTGACGCCCGCTCCTTTACGGGCCAACAAAAATCCATCCAGCCGCACAACTACGCCGCTATCCTTAACTACCCCACTTCGCTCAAGCAGCCTGACCTGGTTTCGGTCATCGCTCCTGATTTAGATAGAGTGCCGGCCAGCCTGATTACGGCTTATATCACGCCTCATGGGGTGATGCCGCCTGGACAAATTTGGAGCGAAACCCGGCAGTTTTTGGAGTCTGGCGGCGTAACCATTTTTTAGGACAAATGCTGATGAATGAATTGATGCGCGAGGAAATCTTAGACCAGCCGGAGGCGCTGCGGCAGTCCTTAACCCGGCTGCGAGAGCAGTCAGCCCAGGTGATGTTTGCCCAGCCGAGTTGGCGGCGGATTATCTTCACCGGCTCCGGCGACTCCTACCTGGCTCCGCTGGCCCTGGAGTATGCGGCCCGCCACTATCTGGAGCCGGGGGTGCATGTGCTGCCGGCTCAAATTGCCGCCCGCTACTGGTCTTTTAAACCGGGCGACTTGCTGGTAGCCATCTCTATCTCCGGCGAAGCCGGCCGCACCGTCGAAGCGGCCAGAGCGGCTCGCCAGGCTAATGCGGCTGTCCTGGCGATTACGGTCAATGCAGCCAGCACTTTAGCCGGCCTGAGCCAGGCGGCCCTGATTATCCCCTTTCGTTCCCGTTCCCGCCAAACGCCTCATACCACCGATTACCTGACCACCTTATTAGCCCTGGCCACCCTGATTGAGGCGGTGAGCCAACATCATCTGGCCCTGTTGGATACCCTGGCCGAACTGACCGCGCACGCGCTGAAAGAGTTAGCCGCGCCCTGCCTTGAGGTAGCTGAGAGTATCAAACAAAGCGACCATTTCTATTTTTTGGGGACAGGCCCCAACCTGGGCACGGCGCAATATGCGGCGGCCAAAATGTGGGAAGTGGGCGGGGTAGTGACCTTTGCTTTTGAGCTGGAAGAGTTTGGGCACGGGCCGCATATGCTCATCAATGCCGCTGAACCGGCCTTTATGATCGCTCCCACCGGGCAAAGCGTGGATAGGGCACGCTTGATGTTGGAGGGCTTAAGAGTGATTGGGGCCAAACGGGTCGTCATTACCGATAATACAGAATTATTCCCAACAATGTCGTGCCTGCGCGTCCCCCATCTCCCCGAAGCCTGGTCGCCTTTCGGGACAACCCTGGCGGTGCAGTGGCTGTGCTGGGCCATTGCTACGGTCAAGGGGTATGATGTGCTCACCAAGGACGGCCTTCACCCCCACCCGGAGTTGTATGAGCAAGCCCATTGGCAGTTAGTAAGAGATACTCAAGTTTAGATGAAAGGAGCTTTACCATGTCGAACCTTCGTGTTCTTTTAGCCGGCGAATCCTGGATCTCGAACAGCACCCATTTTAAGGGCTGGGATTTCTTTTCCAGCACCGCCTACGAGACCGGAATTAGCTATCTCCAACAAGCATTGGCGGCGGCCGGTATTGAATTTACGCATTTACCCAACCACCTGGCCGATACCCACTTTCCCAATACCGCTGACGGCCTGGCTGCCTATGAGGTCATCCTTTTGAGCGATATTGGTTCCAATACCCTGCTGCTGCATCCTGACACCTGGCTGCGCGGCAAGTCAACCCCCAACCGGCTGCGGCTGCTCAAAGAGTGGGTGAATCAGGGCGGCGGGCTGGCCATGTGCGGCGGCTACTACTCCTTTGCCGGGATTTACGGCGCGGCTCGCTACCACCGCACCCCCATCGAGGAAGTGCTGCCGGTCTCAATCTCCCCCTATGATGACCGGGTTGAAACGCCTGAAGGCACGGAGACCGAAGTAGTTGCCCCGGATCATCCCATCTTAAAAGGCATTGCTTCCCCCTGGCCGGCGCTGCTAGGCTTTAATGAAATCACCTTAAAACCCGGCGCTCAACTGCTGGCTAAAGTGGGCGATTATCCCTTGCTGGCGGTGCAAACGGTGGGACAGGGACGCACCCTGGCCTGGGCTTCTGATATTGGCCCCCATTGGTGTCCTGAGCCGTTTGCCACCTGGGAGGGCTACGCTCGCCTGTGGGTGCAGGCGGTAGAGTGGCTGGCTGGGCAGAGGTAGGGACACGTCAGGTCCTCAAGGTGCGCCTGTCACTGCGATTCACCCTGGGATTGAATTCTATGAATGTTTCCTTCGGCCAAGCCTGCCAGAATGACCGCCTCTGGGCCAAGGCTGCGGGCGATCGCAATAGAGACTATTTCCTGCCCATCCCCCAGATTAGTTGAGTACTTTGACCAGGTTTCACCCCCGTCACGGGAAAGCAGCAGTCCACCGTCGTGCAGCGTCAGAATATCCGGCTTTTGGGCGAACTCCGGGCTGAGGATGATGGCATTGACAGCATCTGTGAGGGCACTCTCCCCTAATCGTCTCCAGCTTTGGCCTTGATCTGCGGAGCGAAACAATCCGTGAGACTCGCTGCCGGCAAATATAAGGCCATCCTGGTTATATTCGGGCGAGAGGGCCAGGCTCAACACCGGCGCAGTCTCCAGGGGAAAATCGGTCTCGCGCCAGGCCCGGCCGCCGTTGGTGCTGCGAAAGATACCGCTGTCCGTCCCGGCAAAAAGGGTTTCATCATTCGGAAAGTTTGGGGAAATTGCCAGGCACAAGATATTCAGGTCCAACAAGCCAAAGTTCCAGGCCGACCAGCGCCGCCCCCGATCCAGTGAACAAAAAACCCCATCCCCCATCGTTCCGGCAAATAAGGCCCCATCCTGGGCAAAGGCTGGCGATATCACTATCGTCGAGATGAGCGGCGGAGGTGAGGGTAGCAGAGTTATGTTCCAACTCCTGCCCCCATCTTCCGATTGCACTATACCCCCAACTGCCCCCACAAATACGGTTTGATCGGACTTAAAAGTAGGGGATATGGCCACCGCAGTGGTCGTCAGAGCCGCCTCAAGGTTCAAAGCCTCAAAGACAAAATCCCAGGTATGCCCTCCATCCTGAGAACGATAAAACCCTGAGGCGCGAGCAGCAAAGCAAATGCCATCCTGGGCAAAATTTGGCGAAGCTGCCAAAGCATAGGTGATGTCTTGCGTTTGAACCTTTTCTGTCATACCCTGTCCAAATTCTGGAGTGACAAAGCGTAGCTTTGGCGCTCCTGGAACGAAATTTTTGGATCTACCGAGTCCCACTACGGCTGTAAGGCCTCCTCCGGTTTGCGGTGATGGATCAACACTTCCGTGGTCAGGGCCAGGCCGGCGCTGGCCACGGCGCTGTGTATGATAGTTTTCACAACACTGGCGGCATCCCAAATACCCGCCTGGGCCATAGCCACAACCTGCCCGCTCCTGACATCAAACCCGTAACCCTCCCCGGCCCGTTGAATCCGGGCCATCACTTCATCGGCCTCATAACCGGCATTATGAGCAATGGTGCGGATAGGGGCTTCCAGCATCTTTATGAGCAAACGGTAGGCAGCGCGTTGGTCAGGGTCACTGCAACCGGCAAGCCGTTCCCGCAGGACGGGTTGGCAGGCTAATAGGGCCACTCCGCCGCCGGGCAGCACGCCCTCTCTGACCGCCCCTCGCATGGCTGCCGCCGTACGGCGCGCTGTTTCCTGGCGTATCTTCAGCTCTGATTCCGTAGCCCCGCCAATATACAAGGTTGCCGACCCGCCCATGAGTTTGCCAATCCGCTGCTGGAGCTTCTGGCTTTGTTCTGCGCTGGCGGCGCGGGCAAAAGCCGCCCTCAACTGGGCCAGGTGGGAACGCAGCACGCGGGGATTGCCTTTGCCCCCGATAATCCCAAAATAATGGGGATCGGCCCACACGCGGCGCGCCCGCCCCAAATCCTCTAGCCTGACCCCCTTGAGCGTGGCTCCGGCCGCCCTCACGATGGGTCGCCCTCCGGTCAAAATCGCCAGGTCTTCCAGGGTGGCAGCCTGGTCTATCCCGCCCACACCCGGCGTTTTTACCGCGATGACCTGAAATTTGTCCGGCTCACGGCTGGCCGAGAGCAACAAGGCTACAGCCCGGTCAGAAAGTTTCTGAGCCATAATCACCAGGGAACGAACACCGGCCTGGCGGGTTGTTTCCAAAAGCGACAGTAATTGGTGCGGCTCTTCAAGCTCAAGGTCGCTGATCAGGATGGCGCTGTCAACCATTTCGGTCCGGCGCTGTAGCCGGTCAGCTATCATCTCCCGCGAAAAAAGGCCGGAGTTCCAATACATCCCCTCCACATATTCCCGCTCCAACTCGCGGCCGCGCCCGGTGCGGATGTCAATCTGACCATATTCCCCGATAATATCAAAAATTTCGCCCAGGAGCTTGGCCAGGGGCGGGTCATAGCACATCGTCTCGGCGACCTGGGTCAGTTTCTCCTTGCCTTCCACCACCACCGCCAGACGGTCCAACTGCTCCAGAATGAGCTGCATCCCTTCTTCTAGATGACGTCGTACCTGCATGGGGTCGCCTCCGGCAACAATGTAGCGCATACCCTCGTTGTAAAGCGTCTGAAAAAGCAGGGCGCTTGTGGCCGTGCCATCGCCCACTTTCTCAAGCACCTGCCAGAGTATATGGCGAACAAACATCGCGCCCATATTGGCGTCACGATCCGGCAACTGCACAATCCGCCGGGCGATCATCGCCCCGTTATCAAGCAACTCCGGGGCATGGCCGTTGCTATTGCCCCCAATGGCCACCAGCCGGGGCAGCGGCCCCAACGTGGGACGGATGGCTGCCACCATCTGGTTGATGCCGCGCTGCATCCCTTGATAGGCTCTTGGCTGGAAAACAACCCCTGGCTTCTGGTTTGTGCCCATTGGTACCTCTTGCACCTGGTTGATTGGCAGGTTTAATATTTCACCGCCGAGGACACAGAAAGCGCAGAGATTTTTTACAAGTTCCTCGGCGAACTCAGCGCTCTCGGCGGTTAATTTGAGCAGTCAGATTAAAGTAGTCAGTCAATCAGTGTTTCAAACGGACAAAGTAACTCAGTCCACCTATTTTCTCAAACTCGCCCAAACCTGCGGCAGGCGGGCCAGGGCGACCGGCAGCAGCGACCCTTTTTCGGCGGCAGCGAGGGCTTGCTCAAGCTGTTCCAGGCTCGACAGGCCGATGACTGCCGTCGAAATCCCTGTCTGGCTGAGGACAAAGCGGATAGCCGCCTCGGTCAAACTCTCTGCCCACCCCTCGCTGACCAAAAATTGGAAGCGTTGGGCGTGGGCAACGTCGGTCATAAAGTCCGCGCTTGAGGCAATAGGCGCCACCACCTGGGCTGCCACCGGATGGCGAGTCGCCTGCCCGCTGAGCGCCCCGCCGGCCATGATGCGGAAGGCGATAACGCCCATCGCTGCGGTCTCAGCCCGCGGGATCAACCGGTTATAATCCTGGAAGGGAAAGTCCGGCAGCATCCCTTGCCCGGCGGAAGGGTTCAATAGATTATAACACACTTGAACCGTATCTGCTCCACTTGCCGCTACCGCCCGGTGCAGCGCCTCGGTTTCGCCCAAAGCATTGATGCCCCAAAAACGGATTTTCCCCTGCGCCCGCAGCCGCTCAAAAGCTTGACTCACCGGCTCCACATCGGCGATGCCGAGCCAGCGCTGCTCCGGCCGGCGTTCCAGGCCGATGGGATTGTGTAGTTGAAAGAGATCAAGCTGCTCCAGTTGCAATCTTTTCAGGCTGACTTCAACTGCGGCGCTGATGGCTGCTGCCGGGCGTTCCATCTCGGCGGCGCTCAACTGCACCTTGCTCCCGACTACGACCTCAGGCTTCAATGCCTGCAACACCCGGCCCAAATTTAGCTCCGAGCGGCCCTCGCCATATAGTTGGGCCGTATCAAAGTAGTTGATACCAGCGGCGATGGTCCGCTCGACCACGCGGAGCATCATCGGGTAGTCATCCCCCACCAGTAGGCCGCCCACCCCGCCGCAGCCAAAGCCCAGCGCCGAAACTTTGAGACCGGTTTTTCCTAAGATTCGATACTCCAGAGTGGGCCTCCGACTGCTCAAGCTCAGGTGACTGGCACTTGGTTAACAACAAGCTTTGCCGGTTTTTACAGGCTTGCCAGAGAAGAAAAGTGCCAGTCACCTGAGTAGTACTGAGGGATACATAATCGCCTCATTGTAGGGAATGATGACCGGTTGGGGGCCGGGAGTGGGGAAACCGGCGGCCCACAGGTGTGGATTATACGTCCGTTTGACAAAACAGGCATAGTGAGCCGGGACAGCCGCTTTCAAGTTGAGTTTGACCGCCATCTGCACCGAGCCTTCAAAAAAAGGGAACTCGCCCTCGGTTGGATGAGTGGTCAGCAGCCCAAGATCGGGCCGGAGCCGGGCGATAGGCTCCAGTAGCTCCTCGTGCCGGGCGATGGTGTTGAACAAATCACCGCTAACATAGACCCGCACCGGCCCGAATTCCAAAACATAACCCAGGTGTTCCACGTCCGGCGGCGGAATATTCTCTTCCGGTATGCCCTGGGGAGGCTTGGCCCAGACCGCATAAACAATTGTACTGCCTACGTGTGCCACATCCCCCGCCGTAAGGGTTGACAGCAGTTCTTCTGGCAGGCCAAGCTCTCTCAGCCGGGCGATACTTTCGGCCGGGCCAAAATAACGCGCCCCCGGAAAAGCGGCGTGAATCCGCCGCAGCGATTCCGGGCAGGTATGGTCGCCGTGCTCGTGGGTGAGCAAAACATAATCGGTTTTCAATGCCGCCTCGTCCAGGGGTGGTTCCGGGTAGATGAACTCGCCGGCGGGTCGCTCCCTGGGAAAGTAGGGGTCAACCATTATAATCTCGCCCGTGGCATTTTTAAAGGCAAAGGAACTCTGTCCAAACCAGTGAATCCCCACCTGGCCGGGCGGCACGATTAAACTCTCAAACGGATGGGTGTTCATTGTTTCTCCCCAACATTAGCCCTCACCCCCTACCCCTCTCCCAGTGGGAGAGGGGACACCAAAGGTGCGCACAGCGCGCGCCAGCGACGGGGTGAGGGTTTTCATTCCTGGTGGGTGTGGTAGCTGGTATAACCTTACTTGAACCGGGGCATCACTTCTTCGGTGAAGAGCGTTATCCCCGTTTTGCCGGGAAAATCGTCAAAGCGCAGAAAGAATATCTCGACGCCCAAATCCACGTAGGCTTGCAGCCGCTCGGCCACTTGCTGGGGCGTCCCCACCACCCGGCCGCGGCGTTTGTAGGCCGAAGCTTCATAGATACGTTTGGCCTCGGCCTCGGTTTCGGCTACGGCGATTTGCAGCCCGTCCCAGGTTTTCACAATCTCACGGTGATCTCGCCCAATCGCCTCGCAGTGAGAGTGCAGCACGGCCAGTTTGTGAGCATAGGTCTCCACGGTGTCACAGTAGTTCCACCAATCCGCGTATTTGGCAATCAAACGCAGCATCAACTTCTCCCCACCCCCGCCGATCAACAGCGGCGGCATGGGGTTGGGCCGGGGTTCGCAATAGGCGTTTTGAATTTGATAATATTTCCCGGCAAAAGTGACCGGAGGCTCCTCCCGCCACATCTTGTAGATGATGTGGATGGTCTCTTCCAGTTGGTCAATCCGCACCACGGGCTTGGGAAATTCATAGCCATAGGCCGCATACTCATCGTCGCGCCAGCCTGTCCCCAGGCCCATCACAAAGCGCCCGCCGGTGAGGAGTTGCAGCGTCGCGCCCATCTTGGCGACCAGGGCCGGGTTGCGGTACGACTGGCACAGCACGATAGCCCCGAACACCAGCTTGGGAAAGGCCGCCGCCAGGTAGGAGATGGCAGTCCAACATTCCAGCGTGTCCACGTCGTTGCTGAGGGCGTCGCGCCCGCCGGGATGGTCAACCGCCGCCCAAGGCAAGAAGTGGTCATCCAAAAAAGCGCCCTCAAAGCGGCCCTGGATATAATCCAGGGTTTCGGCAATTTGCTCCACAAAGGCCATGCGGCGGCGGCTATCGGTGGGATGAGCCGGCATGCGCCACATAAATTGAATCTTAGCCATAGGAATTTCCTCCTCTTTAACCATTTACTCCGTTTTGGCCCGCGCCTGAATCCCGGCCAAATCTTCCAGCACATTGATAACGGCGGAGTGATCCAGCTCGCCCCGGCCGCTGGCCAACACGGCCGCAAAGAGTTCGTGGGCAATGGCGCTGGCCGGCAAAGGAACCTGCAAGCGTTTGGCGGTGTCCATAATGATGTTCAAATCTTTGTAGTGGAATCGGCTTTTGAAGCCCGGCTCAAATTGACCGGCAATGATTTTTGGCCCGCGCACATCCATCACCCGGGTTTGGGCATAGCCACCGCTCAATACTTTAATAATGATGGCCGGGTCTACCCCTGCTTTGGCGCCCAACACCAGCGCCTCGGCCATGCCGATGAAATTGAGCGCCACCTGGATTTGATTACAGGCTTTGACCGTCTGGCCGGCCCCATGGGAGCCGCATAGGGTAATAGTCTTGCCCAGGCACGCCAGGATTGGCTTGACCTCCTCAAACACCTCGGCCGGGCCGCCGACCATGATGGACAGGGCGGCGTTCTGCGCGCCCACCTCACCCCCACTCACGGGGGCGTCGAGGCAGCGAACGCCTTGCCGGCCCAACTGTTCGGCCACCTTGATGGCTGTGTCCGGGGCGATGCTGCTCATATCAATATGGATCAGCCCCGCTCTGGCGGCCGCGATAATACCATCCGGGTCGAGGGCCACCTGCTCCACATCAGGCGAGTCCGGCAGCATGGTGATGACTACCTCGCTGCGGGCGGCCACCTCCCGGCAAGAAGCGCCTCGTTCCGCCCCCCGCGCCACCACTCGATCCAGCGCCTCTTGATTTTTATCGTAAGCGATCACCGCATAGCCGGCTTCCAGCAAATGCCGGCTCATGTGACTGCCCATAATACCGATGCCAATAAATCCAATTTTTGATTTCATCGTACCTCCCGGTCAGGATTGATTTTTAAGCAGATCACGCAGGCGCGCCCCGTTACTTTTGCCCCAATTGAAGATGGTGGTCACATCGGTGCCCATACAAAAATGTTTGACGCCCAGGTTGAGAAAATAGTCGGCCTCCTCCGGGCTGTTGATTTCGGCGCGGGGGGCAACCCCCATGTTGAGGGCGGTTTTGATCATATACAGTTGCGCCTCAACCACTTCAGGGGCCTTCTTCTGGCCGGTTTTGCCCAGGCTCATGGCATAGTCCGCCGGGCCAAATTGCACCATATCCACGCCTTTCACCCGCAGAATATCCTCCAAATTTTCAATAGCTTCCTTTTTCTCAATCATCAGGGCAATCACCGAGTCTTCCAGGGCTTGCACAAAAGCCGGTGAACCGGCTTCCAGCATCACGCCCACATCCCGGCCATGCCTGGCTCCGTGGCGGCCGCCCGTCTCCGGGGTCTCGGCCCGCACCGCCCTCACACACTCTTCAACCTCGGCTACGGTGTGGAGATCGCTGAACAGCAGGTTTTGGATGCCGGAGCTGATAGCTCGCACCGCTAAATGGGTGCGCGACTCCTGCTCAACCTTGACCATACCGGTCATGTGGTCAAACAGCTCAATCGCTCGGCCGATATTGTCTAACGAGAAGAGGCTGTAAGGGGCATACTCTGTGACCAGTTCCACATAGTCAAACATGCCGGTATGGCCGATGATTTCAACCATTGTCGGCCACTGCGTTTCCAGCCGCGTGCCAATGCTGGGCTGATCCGCTTTTAATAGTTCTCTTAAGCTATTCTTACGCATGGTACTTTCCTTATGTTTAAAAACCCAGCCGCTTGTCAACCAAATTGATGAGCGGCCGGCCGCTGAGATAACGCTCCAGATTCTCCCGGAAAATCTCGGTGGCGGCGGCGGTGGTGCTGTCCGATTTGCCGGCGCAGTGGGGGGTCAGGATCAGGTTGGGCGCGTCCCATAAAGGGCTGTTGGCCGGCAGCGGTTCGGAGGCGGTCACATCCAGGGCCGCACCGGCCAGGCGGCCGGCCTTAAGCATGTCGGCCAGCGCCGTTTCATCTATAATCCCCCCGCGTGAAACCACACTCAGGTAGGCGCTCGGTTTCATGAGCGAGAGCAGGTCCCGGCTGAACAGGCCCTCGGTTTGGGGTGTGCCGGGGACTGCCACCACCACCACATCGGCCCACTGGCACAGCTCCGGCAATCTTTCCAGCGGCCATAGCTCCGCCACGTAATCCGGTTTTGCGCCACTCTGGACATCCACCGCCCTGATGGTCATGCCAAAGGCGCGCGCCCGTTCCGCAATAGCCCGGCCGATATTGCCCAGGCCCACAATGCCCAGGGTCATACCCTGCAACCCAATGGGCCGCTGGCCTACTTTTTCCGGCCAGCCCGACCAATCCACCCACTCCCGGCGCTGCTGGGCCAGGTAAAGCTGCGGCAAACGCCGGGTCAGGCTGATCAGCATCCCAAAGAAATGCTCGGCGATGGTGGGGGCATGTGCGCCGCGTGTGTTCGTCACCAAGACCTCGCTCTCCACCAGTTCGGGAATCGCCATCAGCTTGTTGACTCCGGCCCCGTGACATTGAATCCAGCGCAGCTTTTTAGCAGCCAAAAACACCTCGCCTGAAAAATCCCCAAAAACAACCTCCGCCTCCGGGATATGCCGCAAAGCGGCGTCTTTAGTTAAGCCGGCCAAGAATTCTACCTGCGGAAAGGCCGTTTTCAGGCCGGATAGGTGCTCTTCGGTCCAGGGTACGGTAAGCAGTAGTTTCAAGCGTATCACCCCTTCATAGACGGCAGACGGCTGACCGCTGACCGCCGTCTGCCGTCTGCGGTCACAAGCTAACGACCCGCCAATCCCGACATTTGAATGCCTTTGATGAATTGGCGTTGGAAAATGACAAATATGACGATGATGGGCAGGGTCATCAAGGTGCTGGCGGCCATCACATAAGGCCAGTAGTTGCCATAGGTTCCAGAGATGGCGTGCAGCCCGATGGACAGGGTATATTTATCCTGGCTGGTCAGGTACATGGCCGGCCCCAGTAGGTCATTGTACCGCTCCAAAAATGAGAATATCACCACGGCGGCGACCACCGGCTTGGACAAGGGCAGGATCAGTTGGAACAGAATCCGCAGCGACCCGGCCCCATCAATCCGGGCTGCTTCGTCAAGTTCCAGGGGAATACCCAGCATAAATTGGCGCATCAGGAAGATGTAGAAGGCGTTGGCTCCAAACCAGCTTGGCACGATTAACGGATAGAAGGTGTCAAGCCAGCCCAGAGTTTTCATGACAATGAAGGTTGGCACCAACGTTACCACCCCCGGCAGCATCATCGTGCCCAAAACCAGCATAAAGACCAGGTCTCGCCCCGGCCAACGTAAGCGAGACAGCGAGAAGGCTACCAGGGCGCTGGAAATCACCGAGCCAACGGTAGCCGTTCCGGCCACAATCAGGCTGTTGACGCCGTACCGGGCAAAGGGCACCAGCGAAAAAACTTCCAGGTAATTGTACCATTGGATAGGATCGGGAATCCAGATGGGCGGCACGGAATAAACCTGAGCCGGAAATTTGAGGGAGCTTGACAGCACCCACAGCAAGGGCGTTATAAACAGAAACGCCAGAATCGAAAGAGAGATATAAAGGAAAGTTTTTAGGAGGGCATCCTCCATCCGGCGCAGCGTTTGCCGCTTCAGGGCAGCCGCTTGATCTGATTGGACGATGCTCTCAGCCTCAACGATGGTTTGCTGTTGCATGCTCTGCCTCCCTAGAGCCTATCCGAAAACTAGCGGGCCGGGTTCCCACACCCGGCACTCCCTTCGATGGGGCGGCGTGCCCGCGCCCCTTCTGGGCGTCCTGGGGACAGGGGGCGCTTCGCCGGTAGCCGCCTCTGCTGAGGTTTTTGGGTAGGTTTTTAATCATTGGCCTCGTAAAACACCCATTTATTGGACAGCTTGAATTGAATAAACGTAAAGAACATGATAATCAAGAACAACACCCAGGCGACGGTCGCCGCGTAGCCCATTTTGAAGAGCTTGAAACCCAGGGTGTAGAGGTACAGCACCGTGAACAGGGTGGAATTCATCGGCCCGCCGTTGGTCATCACCAGGGCAACGGTGAAAACCTGGAAGCTATTGATAATGCCGATAATGAGTAAAAAGAACAGCACCGGTGAAAGCATTGGCAGAGTGATATAGATGAAGCGCTGCCACACATTGGCTCCATCTACCTGGGCCGCATCTTGAAGCTCCTCCGGGATATTCTGCAAGCCGGCCAGGCAGATAATCATTTGGGTGCCGATACCCCACAAACTCATCAAAATTAAGGCCGGCATGACCATGCGCGGGTCTTGCAGCCAGCGAAAATTCAAACCCAGGTAATAATTCAGCAGTCCCCCGGTAGGATAGAATATCTGGAGCCAGCCGAGCGCGGCGGCTACGGCGGGCACAATGGTCGGCAGGAAAAAGATGGTGCGGTAAGTGGCTCGAAACCTGATTTTGTTATTCAGGGCGAGGGCTAGCAGGAGCGCAAAGATGATCTGTAAGGGAACACTCACAAAGGTATAGTAGGCGGTGACGCTCAAGGATTTGAGCAGCAACTTGTCATTAAACAAGTGGAGGATGTTGGCCATACCGGCGTACTTGGGCGCGGTCAGCAGATTCCAGTCCTGGGTGACGATATAGAGCGAATAGAGCATAGGCCCAAACCACCACACCAAAAAGCCAATCAAAAAAGGCGCCGCCAGCAGCCAGCCATCGCGCCATTCCTGCAACTTTAGCCGGGAGACTCGCTGCTTGGTATTGGTAGTGATTACGGTTGAGGTCATGTTACTCTCCACTGAAAATAGTCCACAGATTACACAGATAGACACAGATGAAGATGATAAAATTAAAAAAGAATCTGTGATTATCTGTGTTCATCTGTGGACGCCTGTTTTAATCCTCGATGGTGTAAGCTAAGACTCTGGCAACCAATTTTACCGCCGGTTGCGCTTACCCGCTCTTTTTCTTGTGATACTCGTCCAGAATAGCCTGGCACTCAGGATTGGCCGTTTCCAGCGCCTCTTTGGCCGATACCTGGCCGCTAATCATACCATCCCAGGCATTACCCAGCGGTGTACCGGTCAGCATCATGGCAAATAAGTCGGAACCCTCACCGCTAATGATGGGGTTGCGGCCTGTTTCCATAGCCTTGGCAAAATACTTGGCATTGCTAAACTTGTACACTTCCTGAGCCATCGGGGTCCAAATTCTGTCAATGGTGTCAGGCAGGTGGCACATTCGGCCACCTTTGGCAACGTGGGTCTGGGACGCATCATTGGTATTGAACTTAATCCATTCCCAGGCCTCATTCGGGTTCTTGGTGGCCGCATTGATGACGAAACCGGCAATTTCAGCCACGGTTTCATCTTTGCCGGATTTCCCGTAAGGCATATGAATCACATCAAAATTTACCCCACCCTCGGTTTGGGCTTTTGGTCCGGACATATTGGGCAGATACCAGGGGCCTTCATAGGTCATCGCCACTTGCCCGGAGGCAATCGTCAATCCACCTCCGGCCAGCGCCGCTGGAGCCGGCGTCCAATTGTTATTGGTGGCATCTACAATCGTCCATTGCAGCGCCTCGATGATTTCGTCCTGGACAAACTGGGCCGTCTTGGGTTCCACAATCGTGTCCCACTCTTGCACTCCATCTTTGCGCAGCCAGTGCAGCGCGCGGGCGTAAATCCCAGACCAGCCGCCG
>CAZDMM010000061.1:0-18033 GCA_964505845.1 uncultured Caldilineaceae bacterium | reverse complement strand
GGGGGGGGGGGGGGGGGGGCGCGGGGGGGGGGGGGGGGGGGGGGGGGGGGGGGGGCCGGGGGGGGGGGGGGTACGGGTAGGCGTAGCCGTAAAAGTAGCGGTGCTGGTTGGCGGGAAGGTGGCGCTGGGCGTGGCGGTTGGGATAAGGGTTTGGGTGGGTGATGGAGTAGCGGTAGCCGGCAGCGGGGTGGGCGTTTTGCTGGGTACTACCGTTGGAAAAGATTGCGTTGGCGTTGCTTCCAGGGTAGCTGTGGGTGAACCGACGACGCGAGTGGGGGTTGGGGTGGGTACGGTGGCGGGCTGCGTGGGAGCAGGGCTGCGTTGCGGTAACGGCGACGGGGTCAGGCTGGGTAAAGGCGTTGGGGTTACAGGTGATTCAACCGGGGGAGTCCAGGCCAGCGAGGCCAATCCCAGGCAGTAGCAAGGCACGGTCAAAAGTATAATACCTAACAGAACAGCGTAGATGGTGCGCTTTTCTGGGGGCAGATTGTTGAGCCATTGCTTGGCTTGGTTCAAAGAAAACTCCACTTCGGGGTGACATCTCAGCCAGGCTCACCTCCAGAAGCAGGGGCATGATAAATAAGGCCCAAAAACTTGTCAAAATTGTTTGTTTAGCCGGGCTGGCCCAACGGCAAAATCAGGTGGAACTTACTGCCGGGGCAGCCTTGCGGGTCGTACCCCGGGCTTTCAACCCACAGCGACCCGCCGTGTGCTTCGGCCACCCCCCGCGCAATGGCCAGCCCCAGCCCGGTGCCGCCGCCCATAAAGTCACTTTTGCTGGTGCTGTGCAGCTCCATATCCCGAACTTCATAAAAATTTTGAAAAATGCGCTCCTGGTCCTCCGGGGCTATCCCAATACCCGTATCGCTGACGATAATTTTGACAAATTGATTTTTTCCAGAGTTATCGGCCGGCGCACCGGGCCGTTTATCTCCCACCAGCGCCGCCCAAAGCTCAATCAGGCCGCCATCAGGGGTGTATTTGACCGCATTGCTGACCAAATTGCGCAGAATTTGGGTGATCCGCTCGCCGTCGGCCCACATGGTGGGGATATGGCCGGCGTCGGCTACCCGCAAGGTTTGCTGGCGTCTGCCCACCACATTTTTAAAATCTTTTTCAATTTTTTGAAAAATGAGCGACAGCCCAATGGGCGCATTTTTAAGCTGCAAGGTTCCCGCTTCGATGCGGGTTACGTCCAGCATATCCTGGACAATGCCTCTCAGGCGATCCACCCCGGTACCCAAGCCTTCCAAAATCTCCAGGGTGTGCTCGTCGGCGTGATGCATAACATTACTATCCGGGGCGGTCAGCAGGCTGAGATAGCCGTGAATGGTGGTGAGGGGAGAGCGCAGCTCATGCGCGGCCAGGCTGATAAAGCGAGATTTCATTTTATCGGTGTGAGCCAGGTTTTCATTGGCTTTGGTTAATTCCTGGACCTTCTTTTCCAGGCGGTCTACCAGCCGTTCACTGTATTCACGTAAATACAGGCTCTCCTGTTCTACCGAAACGCTCTCGCGCAGGCCGCCCAAAAACTCGGCAATCTGGCGGGGGAAAAGGTCAATATCAATTGGTTTGGCAATGTAGCCGTCGCAGCCGGCCGTCAGAGTCCGTTCCCGGTCGCCCGACATCACCTTTGCAGTCAGGGCAATAATGGGGATGTGGCTCAATTCTGGCAGACTTTTGATGCGGGTGGCCGCCTCATAACCATCCATTCCGGGGATGTTGATGTCCATCAAAATCAAATCGGGTTGGCTCTCCTGGGCCATTTTGATGCCGCTGAGGCCGTCAGCCGCTTCGATGACCCGGTAGCCAACCCCCTCTAAAACCTGCTGCACCAGCAAGCGATTGGCCGGATTGTCTTCAACGTAAAGGATGGTTTTGCTCATATTTAATATCAGGCTTTGTCCCCGGCATGCAGGGCGGCAGGCGGCTCTATTGGAATAGTGAACACAAAGGTGCTGCCCTGCCCCACCCGGCTCTCAATCCACACCTCGCCGCCATGCAGCGCCACCAGGCGGGCGCTGATAGGCATGCCCAGGCCCGTGCCCTCGGCCCGCCGCCCCACCGAGCTGTCAATTTGCCGGAAAGGCTCAAAAACTTTGGGGATGTCCCCTTCGGCAATGCCGATGCCGGTATCTTTAACAGAAAAATAGACCCACTCCTGGTTATTTTTAGCAATTTTGCGAATGTTTAAGGTAATGCAGCCGGCATCGGTAAATTTGGCGGCATTGGAGAGCATGTTGAGCACTACCTGGCGGATGCGGCCGCGGTCTACATACAATTTGGGCAGGCGCGGCTCAATCTCTTCGCGCAGTTCAATCGGCTTGTTCTCAATCAAAATGTAGGTGGAGGCAATCAACCCAACAATGATCTCTTCTACCGAAACCCACTCCAGATCAAGCCGAATTTTACCGGCCTCAATTTTGGATAGATCCAAAATATCATTGACCAGGCTGAGGAGATGCTGGGCGCTGTCATAAATATAAGAAACGTCAGTGTGTTGGATAGGGTTGAGGGGGCCAACTTGCTGCTTGAGCAGTAACTTGGCAAAACCTATAATTGAGTTGAGAGGATTGCGCAGTTCATGGCTAACCGTAGCCACAAATTCGGTTTTGAGGCGGTCGGCGTCACGGAGCTGCTTTTTTGCTTCGGCCAGTTCCCTTTTGGTTTGGGCCAGTTCCGCTTCGAGTTGGGCGAGACGTTGGTGAAGTTGAGGGGTTTCTGCTGTGGCTGGCATTGGCTTGGCTCAATCCTTGCTGCTGATTATTAAAGACCTGCAACCATTCGTCAACTTCATCTGCCGAAAGTTTAACTTCGGCCCGGCTGTCCGCCTCGGCCAGGGAGCCGCCGGCCAGGGTTTGCAAAAGCTGCCGGGCAAACTCCCCGGCAGCCAGCCCCCGCACGCGGGCCTGTCGAGCGGCCTGCTGCACCGCCTGGTCGGAACTGACCACCATCACTTCTTGCGGATTTTTGACCCGCCCCAGCCGCTGCTTAATAAGAGGGTCGGCCGTTTGGCCTTGCGGCGCAAATTGGATGGTCAGCCCACCTTGCTTTTTGGTTTCTGGCAGATGATACCCCGTCCCGGCGTCAAAAATAACGGTGAGACGATGGCCGGTGCGGGTGCAATAGCGGCGTAAATAGTCAACCAACCTGGCCTCATCGTCCGGGTCGTCCAGGCGCAGGCCGGGCATCTGGCCGATGAGGTTATGTCCGTCAATAAGCCATTGCATAATTTATTATAACATGAGCAGGGGCGGATGCCAATGGGAAAAGAGGGGGGCTTAAGGCCGCACTTCTTCTTTATAGCCAAACCCCTGGGAGTTGTCAATGAGGCGAATCCAGATGGGGATAATTTTGTAAAAGCTGACTCGCTCCAGCATGCCTAACAGCAGCTTGTTTTCGGCAATGAAGGGATATTTGGCAAGGTAAACCGCCCGCGCCTCGGCCGCAGCCTCATCTGCTAACAAGATGCACGTACCCTCCAGTTGAACGCCCCGGATGCTTTGCCATTCCTGCCCATCGGCGTAAATGGACGCCGCCACCCGGTTGTCGCGGGCCACATTTTGGCTGTGGCGGACGCGCGGCTCAGAGATGAAAATTAGCGACAAATCCTCCAACTCGGCAAAAAAGAGCGGCGCCGCCTGGGGCCGGCCATCTTCGGCCAGGGTGGCCAGGGTTAGAGTGGTATGGGCAGCCAGAAACTGCCGAATTCGGGTTTTGGCGTCGCTCATTCAGGCTGAATTTCCCAGCGCCAATGATGATTGGTGACGGGGTCGCCGTCGGCATGGGTGCTCTCACGAGTCCAAAATTCTCCTTCAGGCAGACCCGTCACTTTGACCTCCACCCGGTAGGTTAAATAACAGGTTGCCAATCTGGGGTAGGAGGGCGACTCCTGGCAAATTTGCTCCGGTTCCCACACCCTGACCAGTTCCACCCGCTCAGGCGCCACCTGAAGTTCCTCTTGCAAGCAGCGAAAAGCTGCCGCTTGGGGACTCTCCTGGGGCTTTGCCTTCTCCGAAGGTGGAAACCCCCGCAGGCGCTGCTGGCCGTCGCCAAACTCCTGCCCCACTTCCACCAGGATTTTGTCAGCCTGCTGAACCAGC
This sequence comes from uncultured Caldilineaceae bacterium, assembly GCA_964505845.1. Taxonomy (GTDB): domain Bacteria; phylum Chloroflexota; class Anaerolineae; order 4572-78; family J111; genus DSQQ01. The sequence continues at coordinate 13,930 of CAZDMM010000061.1, read as the reverse complement.
ACCTGGACAATTCGCACCTGCCGCAGCGGCGGCTCATCCTGAAGCTCGGTCTCCCCGGCCACAATTTCGGCCCACAGGTTTTCCACCGACTTGGCCGCGCCCAGGCCCCAGCCGGATGTGTCAACACCTTTGGAGGTTAACCAAATGTTAAGTTAAGTAATTGTGGTGAAATCAGGCATAGAGTCACATGGAAGATTGGAAGAATGGATAGTCTTTTAACTTTCTAGCCTTCCAATCTTCCAGCATTTTAAATCATTACGGCCAATAACGTCGCCACAAAAATTGTCACCGCAATATAGCCGTTAACGTTAAAAAAGGCGATGCCCAGCTTCGAGAGATCGGTGGGTGAAACCAGCGAGTGTTCATAAATTAGCAGGCCGGCCACCGCTGCCAGGCCCAGCCAATAGGGCCAGCCCAGGCCCATCTGCCAGCCGGCCAGGGCCAACGCCGCCACCGTGAGCAGGTGCATAAGCTGCGCCCACCGCAACCCGGCGGCAATGCCAAAGCGGGCCGGGACAGAATATACCCCGGCGGCCCGGTCAAAATCCACATCCTGGCAGGCATAAATCAAATCAAATCCGGCAATCCACAGCGTCACCGCCAGCCACAGCGACCAGGCCGGCGGGTCAATCGAGCCGGTGACGGCAATCCAGCCCCCCGCGGCGGCCAGGCCATCCGTCGCGCCCAAAATCCAGTGGCACAGCCAGGTAAAGCGCTTGGTGTAACTGTAGCCCACCAAAAAGAGCATGGCCGGAAAAGCCAGCACAAAACACAAGGGGTTGAGCATCCAGGCCGCCAGCAGCAAGATGGCCAGCGAGATCAGTGCAAAAAGCAGCACCATATTAGCGCTGATGCGCCCGGTGGGAATATCCCGCATGGCCGTGCGCGGATTGCGGGCGTCAAGCTGCCGGTCAATATAGCGATTAAAACTCATCGCGGCCGTCCGGGCCGCACCCATCGCCACCGTAATCCAAAAAAGCTGCCCCCAGGTGGGCCAGCCGCTTTCGGCCGGCGGCCAGCCCCGCGCCCCCATCAACATGCCCAGGTAAGCAAAAGGCAGGGCAAAGATGGTATGCTCAAATCTTATCATATTGAGGAAGATGTGGAGTAATTTCATTGCTTATATCTGACCGACGACGATAGACCGACGACCGGCAAAAATAAATCATTCGCCATTCACTATTCACAATTGTTCACCCTTCCCGCCAGGGCGCCAGCCGCCGGTCCAGGGCGTCAATCAAAAAGTAAAGCACCAATCCCAGCAGGCTCATGGCCAGCACGCCGGCATACATTTGGGGATAACGCAGTGCGCCCCAACTTTCTACCAGGATATAGTAACCCAGGCCGGAAGTAGTCGCAAAACTTTCGGCAAAAAAGAGCACGGCAATAGCGGTTCCTACACTCAGGCGCAGGGCCGTCAGCACCGCCGGCACGGTGGCCGGAAAGTAGACAAAGCGGAACAGCGCCCGCCGTCCGGCCCCAATCGAGCGCACCGACAGGATCAACTCCGGGCGCAGGTCAGCCGCCTCATCCCGCACCACCACCAGAATTTGGAAAAACAAAATGATGCCGATGATAAAGATTTTACTGGCATCGCCGGAGCCAAACAAAATCAAAATAATCGGTAAAAAGACAATTTTGGGAATGGGGTGGGCAATATAGATGAGGGGCGAAAAGATACGGTTGAGCAGCGGGGTCTGCCCCAGGCCCAATCCTACCGGCACCGCCAACAGCACAGAGATGATGATAGCCGCTACTACCCGCCAGGCCGAAACCAAAAAGTGGCGGCCCAGGTCGCCCCCGATATCTTCAAAAAAGACCACCACCACCTGCGTGGCCGGCGGAAATACCGGGCGATTGAGCAGCAGCGCCAGGATTTGCCAGATAATGAGGGCAGCGATCAAGCCGATAAAAGTATCACGCCATTTCATAGTAATCTCGTGATGCGTAGAGCGCAAAACGCAAACTGACATCGTTGCCTTCGGCACGCAAAGCGCCGGCGTGGTATCCTAAAGGACACCCTTGCGGTGTAGCCCTGCGGGTAATGATTTTTTGCCGTAGACACCTTACGTTTTACGCTTTACGTTTTACGTCACTGGTTCCTCCAACATCTGCCGCAACCGATTACACCGCTCAAAAAATTCGTTTTGCTGGCGATAGCCGGGGCTGCCGGCCTGCGGATTTTCCACAACCAGCGGCTCCACCGTTGGCGGGTAAGTTAAGACCAGGATTTTTCGGCCCATGAAGACGGCCTCATCAATATTGTGGGTAACAATCAGGGTGGTCAGGTTGCGCTCCGCCTGCAGTTCCAGGGTCAGGCGCTGCAAGTCTTCGCGGGTGAGAGCATCGAGCGCCCCAAAGGGTTCATCCATCAGCAGTACATCGGGGTTGAGGGCCAGGGTGCGGGCAATGGCGGTGCGCTGGCGCTGGCCGCCGGAGATTTGGCCGGGATAGCGCCGGGCAATGGGGTGAATACCCAGCCGGTTGAGCCAGTAATCCACCCGCTGCGCCCTGTCACCAAAAGACTCGTCGGTGGGGGTATGCTTGCCATCCGGCCCGTAAAAACGGCGAATATCCAGCCCCAACGCGGCGTTATCCCAGACGGTGGCCCAGGGCAGCAAGCCGTAATCCTGCAAAATCAGGCCGGTCTGGGGGCGCGGCCGGCTGATAAGCTGCCCGTCAACCCTGATCTCGCCGTTGGTGGGCCGGCGCAGCCCGGCGATGAGGTACAATAGTGTGCTCTTGCCGCAGCCGCTCGGCCCAATAACAGCCCAGGTTTCACCTTTTTTGACTTCCCAGGAGAAGTTTTGAAAGATGGCAGCGCCGTTAGGGTAGCTAAAGACCACATTGGTTAAATTAATGATGGATTGGGTTGAATTGGGCATACCGTTCAATGTTCAACTTTTACTGTCCAAAACCCTTGTCTACCGCATCCCCATAGGCTACCGGCTTGTCAATCAACTTCTTCTCCTGCGCCCACTTTACCACATCGCTCCATTCCGCCTCGCTGGTAATTTCATTCTCCGGGAATTTGGGGACATTATAGGTTCCCTGAATACTCTCCGGTACCCGAGTTTTGGCAATCAGCACATCCCGGAAAGCGTTGGGGTCTTTGTTCAGGTCGGCCACGGCCTTGTTCCAAGCCCGCAAAAAGGCCCGCACCGTATCGGGCTTGTTTTGCAGAGCAGAGGTGCTAAAAGCCAGCACACTCTGAGAAAATTGGGGAATCTGGCTGTCGTCTACCACCAAACTTGCCCCGGCGGCAATAGCAGCTTGACCCAGTGGGTCGGGCAGATTGGCCGCTTTAAGCTGGCCGTTCATCAAAAGTTCAAAGCGGGTGGGAATGGCGCTGACCTCTTCGATGGCAATCTGGTCTGCCGGAACGCCCCACTCCACCAGCATGCGGTCGGTAACATACTGGATCACCGAGTTTTGGCTGATGCCTACCTTCACGCCGGCCAAATCGGCCGGGCTGCTAATGGTTACCCCTGGGGCCGCCACAATCCGAAACTGCGGAAAATCAGGATAAGCCTGGCGAGCCTTGGCCACAATCTTCACCTGGGCTTTGTCCCGGTCTAGCAGCAAGGTAGAAACCAAATCGGCCAATTGACCATCAATTTCCCCGGCCTGGATCAGCGCATCTCGCTCCTGGGCGCTTTTGACCGGCACCAGTTCCACCTTAATGCCTTCAGCCTCAAAATAACCTTTGTCCTGGGCAATATAAAACGGCAGCACATCCAAAATAGGCAGCAGCCCCATCTTAAGCGATTTATCCTGGCCGGCCTGCCCAAAAGCACAGCCGCTCAAGACCCCGCTTAATACCACCATGAGTAAAGCGTAACGAATGATAAACCGCATGGAAGAATCCCCCTTGCTTAAGATTACAATTTTAATTGCGAATACCTATGTACTGAATTTTCAGAATATACTGAAAATACAAGAGGGAGTATAGGCGGTACAGCTATCCTTGTCAAATTAGATTTACCCCAAAATGCAGCGCAGCACGTAAGAGGCCGTCTGAAAAGCCGGGTAGTTTAGCTTCTCGGAGAAAGTAAAACAAAACTCTGAGGGTAAGATATGCTGCTCTTTAAATTCACCCGACGCCAACTATGGGCGAAATAAAAATATAACTTGACGTAATATTGTACATGTGATAATATTATGTAACGTAAAGTAGAGTTATGTCTATTTACCAATATTATCATACTCTACAACCTATAAGGAGATACCATGAAAAATTCGCCTAAAATCCACTATCTGCTGTTGGCCTTGGCGCTCATCCTGGTTTTGAGCGGTTGCGAGTTGGCGCGGGGCAACAATGAGGCGGCTGATTTGACCCCCCCGCAATCCCTGCCACCCACGCTGGCGCCCTTGGGGGCCGAGGACGCAGGCTTGAATAGTGAAGCAACGGCTGTACCCACCGTACTCAGTGTACAACCCACCGCTACAGCTTTAGCCCAGGGCGCTGCGGTCAACCCCATCGAGTTAGTGGCCCCAACGGCTCAACCCCCCAGCGTTCCCGCCGAGCCGGTGGCCGAGAACAATAATACCCAGGAGACCACTGCCCCGACCGACACTGCCGCTGCTATTGAACCGGCCCCCACCTCCTCGATTATTGTGAGCGCGCCAACCACTGATGAGCTACCGGAAGGCGGCCCCATTGCCGCCAATCCACCGGCCAGCGGGGCCAATGTTATCCCTGCAGCCAGCTCAGGCGGCACTTATGTAGTCCAGGCCGGCGACACCCTCTTTGGTATCAGCCAGCGTTATGGCACATCGGTTGAAGCGATTGTGGCCGCCAATGGCCTGAATTCCGACGTGGTGCAAATCGGCCAAACTTTAAACATCCCAAGCGGCGACGCCGCTGCAGCTCCACCCGCTTACGACAACGCCCCAACCTACCAACCCACTGCCCCGGATGCTGCCGGCGGGAATTATGTGATCGGCCCCAGGGACACACTTTTTAGCATTGCCCAACGTTTCGGCACCACCGTCGAAGCCATTGCCAGCGCCAATGGTATCTCCGCTCCTTATATCATCCACGAAGGCCAAAGCCTGATTATTCCCGGCGCAGAGGGCGGCTATGCAGTTCCTGCTCCCCAGGCTTATCCGCAGCAGCCGCCGGCCGACAATTATTACCAACAGCCCGGCCAGGGCTACCAACAGCCCGGCGATGGCTACTACCAACAGCCCGGCCAGGGCTACCAACAGCCGGAGGGTGGCTATTACCCGCAGCCCGGATACGGCCAACCGGGTATGCCCGGCCCGGCCGGCACCCACACCGTTGCTGCCGGCGAAACGCTCTATTCTATTGCCAGCCGGTATGGTTTGAGCGCCGATGCCATCGCCGCCGCCAATGGGCTGGCCAATCCCAACCAGATTTTTGTCGGCCAGGTGTTGTACTTACCTTAAAGCATCCCATCCGATTCCGCATTAGCTTTACCAAATCCTGCCGAGACAACTTACATCGGCAGGATTTTATATTTTGGGCCAAAAGGGTGATTTGTCATTCCCCGCTTTGTGGCTATAGTTATCCCATCATCCTCAACTCTTTTGCCCTATAAAAAAGGTGGCTCATGTTAAGAACAAGTGACCGGCGCTTCAGGATTGATTGGCTACTCCTCGAAGAATGAGGAAGTGCCGGTCACTTTGCACTTGTGCTGTTCATGAGCCAAAAAGGTGTGCATGTTAAAATTACCCAAACGCCTCATTGCCCGGTGGCTAAGATATTTTCCCCCGCTCCGCTGGCTGCTGGCTTTGCTGGTGCGAGTCTGGGTGCCGCGCCATTATGTAGGAGCTGTGGGAGCTATCTTCAACGAGGCGGGACAGGTGCTGCTGATGGAACACGTTTTTCGGCCCCATTTTCCCTGGGGACTGCCCGGCGGCTGGGTGGAACGGGGCGAAAACCCGGCCGACACCGTGCGCCGCGAGGTTCAAGAAGAACTGGGCATGTCCATCGAGGTTAAACAGTTGGTGCTGTGCCAGGTGCAGGGCGGCGGCCTGCCCCAAAATACCACCCCCTCTGGCCTGGGCCTGGTTTATTACTGCCGCCTGGCCGAGGGCGACTCCTCGCTCAATCTAAGCGAGGTTCAAAAGGGACATGAAATCCTGGCGCTGGAGTGGGTTGACCCGGCAGATATCAGACACCAGCTTTCGCCATTGGAGGGACAAGGAATTACAAGAGCTAAACAGGCGTTTACTCAGGAGCAGGAAATTAGAAAAGAGTAGTTGACGTGTCAAAAAGCGTTACAAGGGGCAATTGCTGAGATGGGAAGATGCATTATAATGAGTGCAGTCATTTCCCAAATAGCCCAACCACTGGCTGTTAGTCCTGATTTACTTTTCCCTGATACTTTGGGATCCAGCTACTGGCGAAATAGATTTCAACCTTCCTCCTAACTCTTCACCCCTGCGCCTTGAGAAATTTTCAGAGCAAGTGGAAGCAACGTACACCAGTCGCTATAAGGGATTACCCCCACACGCCAGTTAAGGGTTGCCCCCATAGGAACGAATACATGGCTGATATCCGCACCCTCCTGGCCCCTATCCGAGAACTGCACGAGCACATTCGCACGGCGGTGGTAACGGCTTGTGAAGGCAGCTCGCCCAAAGAGATGGCCCGTGTAGCCCACGACGACCAGGGCGACACCATCTTTGCCATAGATCGCATCAGCGAAGACCTGCTCATTGATTTTTTTGAGCGTGAGGTTGCCCCGGCCACGCCGCTGGTGCTCATTGCCGAAGGGCTGCCGGAAGGCCAGGTCGTGCTGCCACGCGGCGTTGCCGAAACCGAGGCGATCTGGCGCATTATCGTTGACCCCATTGACGGCACGCGCGGCCTGATGTACCAAAAACGGAGCGCCTGGATCTTAACCGGCGTCGCGCCCAATCACGGCCCGGCCACCGGTTTGCAGGATATTGGTCTGGCCGTCCAAACCGAAATCCCACTGGTCAAGCAGCATCTCAGCGATGCCGTCTGGGCGGTGCGCGGCGAGGGAGTCCAGGCCGAACGTTTCAACCGCCTCAGCGGAGAACGCCGGCCGCTCCGTTTGACCCCCTCGCGCGCCCAGACGATTGCCCAGGGCTATGCTATGCTGGCCCGCTTCTTCCCCGGCGCCCGAGACGAATTGGCCGCGATGGATGAAGAAATCATCCGGGGTGCGCTGGGGCCGGTGCAGCCGGGCAAGGCTCACTGCTTTGAGGATCAATACATCTGCACCGGCGGCCAGTTTTACGAACTCATGGCCGGGCATGACCGCTTTGTGGCCGATCTACGCCCCCTGCTGGACGCCTGGCTGGCCCGGCGCGGCCTGGCCCTGGGCCTGTGCTGCCACCCTTACGATCTCTGCACCGAACTGATCGCCCGCGAGTTGGGCGTTATCATCTGCGACCCCGGCGGCAACCCTTTACAGGCCCCGCTCAACGTGCCTGCCAACGTGGCCTGGGCCGGTTACGCTAATTCTGATATTCGGGCTCAAATTGAGCCGCTCATGCAAGCAGCCTTAAGGAAAAGAGGTTTACTATGACCACTTACCCTTTTATGTGGGTGGATGCCTTCACCGACCGCCCCCTCGGCGGCAACCCCTGCGCCATCATTTTTGACAGCGACGGCATGGACGAAGCCGCCATGCAGGCCGTCGCCAAAGAGATGAACCTTTCCGAGACGGCCTTTGTGCGGCGCTCCCAGGTGGCCGATTTTGGGGTGCGCTACTTCACCCCGGCTGAGGAAATCCCCCTGGCCGGACACCCCACCATCGCCACCACCTTTGCCCTGGTAGATTCAGGCCGGCTGGCCCTGACCGGCGATCACACCCGCCTGAGCCTGGAATTGAAGGTGGGGTCAATTCCGGTGGACATTTACGCCCGGCAAGGTCAGGTGGAGCGCATCGTTATGACCCAGAAAAAGCCGGTTTTTCTGACCACTTACCCGGCCGCCAAGATTATGCCGTTGTTTGGCCTGTCAGAAGCCGACGCCTTGCCCGGCGTACCGATTCAAACCGTCAGCACCGGCACGCCGCAACTTATGGTTCCGGTGCGCAGCCACGACGCTCTGCGCCGCGCCCGGATGGATGTTGCGGCTTATGCCAACCTTCGGGCCAGGGCCGACTTCTTCAGCCCGCATCTCTTTTGCCTGGGCGGAGTCACCACAGCCGGGCAGACCTTTGCCCGCCACTTCGGTACGCCCCCGGACACCATGGAAGACCCCTTCACCGGCTCGGCCACCGGCGGCATGGCGGCTTACCTGTGGCGCTACGGGCTGATTGACCGGCCCACTTTTGTGGCCGAACAGGGCCACTGGCTGGGCCGTCCCGGCCAGGCCAGCGTTGAAATCATCGGCCCGCGCGACGACATTGAAACGGTTAAGGTGGGCGGCGGGGCCGTTGCCCTGGTGCGCGGGGAGTTGGCTTTGTAGCATGGAACGAGACTGGCGGGCAGCCCTGGTGATGCTGGTCTTCCTGGCCAGCGCCGCCGCTGTCATGCTCTGGGTTATCTGGGGGCCGACCCCGGCCAGCCTGTCCCAGATTGTCCCCAGCCTTACGCCGCCCAGGGTCGCTCCCACCTCAACCGCCACGCCCATCCCCTTGCCAACGGCCCGCCGCGCTACTCTCACCCCTTTTGTGCCCACGCCCACCAGCACCCGCGTAGTCAAACCGCAGCTTGACCCCGCTGCCACCGCGCAAGCCGTCCAAAAAGCCACGGCCCAGGCCGAGGAGTCGGCCAAAGTATTAGCCCGGCTGCCCGCGCTGTTGGTCGCCAGGCCCACCCCCCAGGTGTCCGGGTTGGCCCAATACACCCGCCACTCAAGGCTGGTGCTGGCCCACTATTTTGCCTGGTATGATGGCGACGGCTGGAACGACTGCAACATCAGCGCCGGCGACAAACCGCTCCAACCGTACAGTTCCGACGACCCGGCGGCCATAGCGCGCCACGTTCAAATGGCTCACGATATTGGCCTGGACGGGTTTCTGCTCCACTGGTTTGGCCCCGGCGACCGCACCGACCGCAATTTCGAGACCCTGCTGGCGGAGTCGCAGGGCTATAACTTTGCCTCTACGGTGGTTTTTTCCCGCCACATCTGGAACGGCGCGCCGGCCCCCAGCCAGCAAAACATCGGCGAGGCCATTGGCTACCTGCTGGAACGCTACGGCCAGCAGCCCCACTTTTTGCAGGTCGAAGATAAGCCGGTGCTGTTTTTTATTGACGTTTATCGCACCCCGGCCAACGGGCAAACGCCGCAGCAGTTCTGGGCCACGGTGCGGGATGAGGTTGACCCGCAGCGCCAAAGCTGGTGGATGGCCGAAGGGCTGGACCCTTCGTACCTGGCGGTGTTTGACGGGTTGTTTGTCTTTAAGATTACCCACGCCGCTTACCCCAACGATTATCTCAAAGCCTCGCGTTGGGCCGGGCGCGTGCGGCAGTGGGCGCAGCAGAGCGGCCAGCCCAAACTGTGGCTGGCTACCATCAGCCCCGGCTGGGATGACCTGCGGGCCGGCTGCCGGGCCGATGTGCGCGTCCCCAATCCCCTGCACCGCCGCGACCGGGAAGACGGGGCGCTGTACCGGGCCACCTTTGAGGCCGCCTTGAAAAGCCAACCCGATTGGCTGCTGTTAAGCAGCTTCAACGAGTGGGTCGAGGGGAGTTACATCGAACCAAGCGTGCAGTACGGGGATAAATATTTGGAGATGACCAAGGAGTTTGTGAGGAGTTTTAAAAATTAGCCGGGTCAAAACATCTCTGGGTTGAACACCTCGGCAAAATAGCGGGCCAGGAGCTGGCTGCGGCTGTGGATATTGAGCTTCTCATACACGTGCTTGAGATGGGACTCAACCGTGTGCTCGCTGACAACCAGAGTCCCGGCGATTTGGCGGTTGCTCAACCCCCGCATGACCTGTTCAACCACCTGCTGCTCCTGGCGGGTGAGATTCCAGCAGGTGGGTAGGGCCGGTGTTTCAAGGGGCCTGACCGGGGCCAGCACTACGGCTACGCTCCCGTCGGCGCCCAGCGGTGCGGCTTCGATCCGTAACCGGCCTTTGAGCGTCGGCACACTGATGCTGGCCGGCAGGCTGCGCTGTCCACTCGCCCGCAGCCCGGCGATGGCCGACCAGATGGCGGTGGGCAGGTGATGTTCCAGGGGAACATCGCTCGCCTGAAGTGCGTCGAGCCAACTTTCTGCCGGCGGGGTAGCCGACTGGATATACCCACTCGGCCCTAAAACTAACACCCCGCACGCCTCCGAGTCAGCCAGATTGACTCTGCTCAGGGCGCGCTCCCGCTCAAAGGCCAGGCGTAAAATCCGCCCAACCAGGGGCGCCACCAGGCGGAGAAAAGCCACATCGGTGGGCCGAAATGGGTCAGTGGGGTCGAACCGAGCCAGGTCAAGCGCCGCCATCCATTGACCGCCGGCCGGAAAAAAGGCGCGCAAGATTCCCCCCTTTGGGCCCGTAGACTCATGGTACACCCGGTACAGTTCCGGCTCCACGAGCTGGCTGGTAAGATGTTTGGGCAACCCCCATGAGGTTTCAAGCCGGTCATGCAGGACGACCGCGGTGAGGCCGGCGCGCATCAAGCCGGGATGGGTGAACTCAGCGCGAGGTTCATTCAGGTACAGATTTCGCAAATACCAGGGGGTGTGGGGCCGCAGGCCGGGGCTGACAGCCAGCAGCCGGTTGAACAGGAGGGTGGTAGGGTCCAGGCCGCACAACTGCGCCCCGTCGGACCAGACGGCCAGTTGAATGGCGGCTAATAGCTGCTCTCCCAGTGGTTGGGGCGACAATCCCCTGCTTTCAAGGAGGGCAATCTGTTGTCGGGCAAGTTCTTGCGCCCGTGAGAGTCGAGGCATCGCAGCACCTCCTGGCGAAGGATCACTACTGTTTCCCAAAGATCACGGGTTTCCGTCATACAAAAAGGGAAGTTAGAGTGGTATTATACAGCAAATTACTGCTCTCGTATAGGAGGAAACGTATGTCTGCTGAAGAGCTGAAGGCAATGGCCCGCCGCTACATCGAGGAAGTGTGGAACAAGGGCAACCTGGCCCTGATTGACGAGATGTTTGCGCCCGATTACCTCAATCACAGTCCAAACACTGGACAGATGGCGGGACCCGAAGGACTCAAACAACTCATCGCCGGCTTTCGCCGGGCCGCGCCCGACCTGCATCTCACAATTGATGACATGCTGGCCGAAGGCGACCGGGTGGTGACACGCTGGACGGCGCGGGGGACGCATCAGGGCGAGTTGATGGGGATTCCGCCCACGGGCAGGCAGATCACAGTGTCCGCCATCGTGATTGACCGGATTGTGGAGGGCCGAATTGTGGAACATTGGGCCGGCCGGGACGACTTGGGGATGTATCAACAGCTTGGCCTCATCCCTTCACTTGAGCCGGTACACCGCTAACCATGAAACTATCATTGCGAGGCCGCAGAGCCTGCCCTGCCACCAGGAGGCCTTCGGCTCAGCCAAGCCAAAGGGCCGAAGCAATCTCCCTCTCCGGCGGAAGTTGAACATTATTGCCTCTTAAAAACCGAGACTGTTGAACACCGTGAAACCCAACGAGTTACCTCATTTCGAAATGTGTTGAGTCTCCCTGTAGGTTCGACCCAGCTATGAACTGAAACTTCCAATCTTCCAATTCTCCAGCCTGCCCGTTGCTTTGGCTGAAGACGATAGTTTCTTCGGAAGAAAAATAATTATCTTCGGAAAAAAATTTATTTTCTTTGGCTGAAACGCATGGTTTCTTTGAAAGAAAATAATTTTTCTTTGGCTGATATTTTTTTCTTTAAAAAAAACAGGACGCAGCCGACTAGCTAACGCCTCCGGCCAGCAAGACAGGTTACATTTCGTTGGTGGCTGCGGGCCAGGGCGCGTAGACCTTGGGGCAGGGTGAAAGTGACCATTAGGAGGAGTTCGGTTTGGCGAGCTAACCACTGCTGCCCGGCCTGGCCGCAGGTGGCACTTGGGATAGTGGCGGTTTTTGCAGGAGTGATACCTATAACGGATTTCGCCGCACTGCTCACAAGTGTACAGGTGGCCGCCTAAAGCCTTGGTGCGGTACTGTTCAATGGCCTGCATGGTCTTGAGATGACTGGCGGGGATACGACCTTTGAATCTGTTTCGGTAAGCCGGGCCGTGCTGCCGGAATATCTCGGCTAACTCAATCCCCAGGGGGCACATCGTCACGGCAGGTCGGCCATGAGGCGATAGATGATCTGAGCAGCCATCTCCTCCGTGCGACAGGTCAGATGAGTATAGATAGCCGTGGTGGTAAGAGAGTTGTGGCCGAGGTAACTTTGGATCAGGCGCAGATTGACCCCGGCTTCAAGCAAGTGGGTGGCATAGGAATGGCGCAGGGTATGCACCGAAGCTGGCTTGGTGAGGCCGCTGTCGGCCAGAGCGGCCTTAAAGGCCCGCTGCACCCCGCTGGGATGAAGGGGGTGTGTCGCTGTCATTAGCCCACCCCGAGCCGGAAAGAGCCAGACCGGGTGACGATGGGTGCACCAGTAGCTGCGGGGTAACTCCAGGGTGTGCGGGGGCAAGGGCACGTAGCAATCCTTGTTACCCTTGCCACCCCGAATGTCCAGCAGCAGACGAGCACTATCAATATCAGCCACCTGTAACTGCACCCCTTCTTGCAGTCGCAGTCCACAGGCATAAATGGTACTTAAGCAGACCCGAAATTGAGGGCGACGCAGGCAGCCTAAAATCTGGCGGACTTCCTCCTGGCTCAGGATCACCGGCAGTTTCTTTGCTCGACCGGGGCGGATAAAAGTCAGGGTGGGCCACTCCCGCTGCAAGGTGTGCTGATACAAAAACTTCAGCGCCGACAAGACCTGGATGCAACGACTGCGGGAAGCCTGTTGCTCATTTTTGAGGTACAAAAAGTAGTGTCGTAATTCCTCCTCACTCACCTGATCTGGTGATTTGTCGTAATACTCGGCCAACTGGCGGATCACTCGCACATAGGTTTCCTGGGTGCGAGCCGATAAGCCCCGTAACTGCATATCTTCTATCATTCTTTGACCTAAAGGCGTCATCACCATACCTCCTGAAAAATGACTTTTTTGCAGAAAGTATAGTCAAATGAATGGTAAAAGTGGAGAAAAAACAAAAGCCCCTGTCTCTCAGGAGCTTTTCGGGGAATACGGCAAGGCCCTCTTTTCCCTGCGCCCTGCGCTTAGTTCAACAACAATTACACTGCATTACTTTTTCTGCTTGGCAATATACTGAACCTCGGTGATGCCCTTAAAATACTCATCTTGCGTCCATAATGTCGCTTGATAAGCGCGGGCGGTCGCTAGAATAATACTATCCGCCAGCGGTATTGACATATCCTGTGAAAGCTTGGCCGCACTTAAGGCTATTTCCGCATCTAAATCTACCACTCGTCCTTGCATCATTAAGGCTACGGCCTTGAGGGCGTCATCTTCCCCACGTTGTTGATAAACCCGTTTGAAAACTTCATACAAACTGATAACGGGCACCACCAAATTTTCTACATCTTCAATCGCTGGGGCAAAGAATTCGGCATTGGGTGTATCGGCTAAATATTCGAGCCAGCCGGACGAATCTACCACATTCATATGCGGTCAGCGTCTCGTTCAAGGGTGGTATCAATACCCTTGAGAAAGCCGCGCATTTTCTTGATCGGTTGCAGGGGGATTAACTCTATTCTATTTTCATATAAAATGACTTGGATTTTATAGCCAGGTTTTATACCGAGGGATTGCCGAACACTTAAGGGAATAACGACCTGATATTTGGGCGAAACCGTGACAACTTCCATTCTAAACTCCTATCGTTCATCTTATCGTAATACGCTTTGTTCTACTTATTATTCGCCCAATCAACAAACTGCTAGAGGAAGCAACGACACATAGGAGTGTCCACGAACCTGCGGCACGCCACCGACGATGAAAATCCCTCACCCCGT
>CAZDMM010000060.1:0-18273 GCA_964505845.1 uncultured Caldilineaceae bacterium | reverse complement strand
AATATGCTGCCAAAGCACAGGCAATCTGTCCGGCCAACCGGGCATTATTGACCAGCAAAGCGATGTTGGCCTTTTTGCTGCGCTCGCCCGACAGGTCGCTGACGCGCTGCAACAGGTACGGGGTGACAGCTTTGCCGGTGATATGTTCCTTCTCGGCGTCACCCAAAGCTTGCTCGATGACCTTTTGCGCTTCTTCCGCCGGCCACTCGTCTTTGGCCGGCACCGGCACGGTGACCAAAATACCGCCGGCTAACCCCAAAACATCACGGGCCTTGATAATATTCGCCACCTCTTGGGGCGTTTCCACCCGCAGGTCCAGCGGCAGCCCGCTGCTGCGCGAGTAAAAAGCCGGGAACTCGTCGGTTTGGTAGCCGATGACCGTCACCCCCTCGGTTTCCAGCACTTCCAACGTCAGCGGCAGGTCGAGAATGGCTTTGGCCCCGGCGCAAACGACGGTCACCGGCGTCTGCCCCAGCTCCAGCAAATCGGCCGACTCGTCAAAGGGCTGGCCGCGATGCACCCCACCGATGCCGCCGGTAGCAAACAGCCGGATGCCGGCCCAGTGGGCTACAATCATCGTGCCGGCCACGGTGGTGGCCCCGTCCTCCCGCCGCGCAATGGCAATGGGCAAATCTCGGCGCGAACATTTACGCACATTTTTAGCACCCGCCAGGTAGGTTAACTGCTCGGTGGTCAGCCCGACCATGATTTCACCCTGCAAAATGGCGATGGTGGCCGGTACCGCTCCCTGCTCGCGCACCGCCTGTTCCAATGCCTGGGCCACCTCAAAATTTTCAGGAGCCGGCAGCCCGTGCGTGATGAGGGTTGATTCCAGAGCGACCACTGCCCGCCCCTGGACCAGGGCCGTTTGTACCTCCGGATTAATCGTTAACTTAAAAGCCATTTTTTTATCCTTGTGTCATAAGTACTCAGGTGACTGGCACTTGGTTAGCGAGAAGTCTTACTATTTTTAGTCCTAAAGGATACCCTTGCGGTAGAGCTTTGCCAGAGAAGAAAAGCGCCAGTCACCTGCATTATAAACTGGTATCAATGTCAGGGGTTGTAAACCTGAATACGTTTCGCCGGAACCCGCTGCGCCAGGCGGGTCATACTCTGGCTGACCTGGCGGATGATCTCAGCCTTGTCCAGCGTTAAAATCTGGCGATCCCGCATAATAACGCTGCCGTTAACGATAACCGTTTGCACATCGCTGGCGCGGGTGTTATAGACCAAGCTGGCGGTCAGGCTGTGCAGGGGTTGATGGTGCATCCCACTCAGGTCAATCAAGATCAGGTCGGCCAGGCAGCCAGGGCTAAGCCGGCCAATCTTGTCCGCCAGACCAACCACAGCGGCGCTGCCCTGGGTAGCGATGTGGAGCGCTTCGGGAATGGTCATCACCTCTGGGTTGCGGGTTTCGTGCTTTTGCAGCATCGCCATCAGGCGCAGGCTCTCAAAAATATCGAGGGTGTTGTTGCTGACCGCGCCATCGGTGGCCAGGCCAACCGGAATGCCGGCTTGGCGCAGGGCCGCGATGGGGGTCAAGCCCATGCCCAGCTTCAAGTAAGTTTTGGGCGCGTGGGCCACCCCCACCCGGTAGCCGCCCCGTTTCATCAGCTCAATGTCCTCTGGCAAAATGCCACAGCCATGTGCAATAATGACCGGCACCTCAAAGACGCCGGTCTGTTCCAACACCTGGATGGGCGTGAGGCCACGTTTGGCCAGGCTGGCCTGGGTTTGGCCTATCTCCTCGGCGGCGTGGATATGGATGCCTACCCCCAGCCGTTTGGCGTGCGCTACCGTAGCCCGCAAAAAGTCGTCATCGCAGGTATAGGGGGCATGGGGCGCCATCCAGGTGGTGATGCGGCCCTCGGCCTGCCCCTGCCAGCGCGCCACAAAATCCGCCGTTTCGGCCAGCGCCTCGTAACCCCGGTCGCCAAACACGGCCCAGCCCAAAGCCGCCCGCGTCCCCGCCTCTTTGACGGCCTGGGCGGCCTGATCCATAAAAAAGTAGTGATCGGCCACCGTCGTCACCCCGGCTTCGATCATCTCCACCAGGCCCAGCAGCATACCCCAGTAGACATCCTCGGCCACCAGGTTGCTTTCCAGCGGCCACATAAATTCATTGAACCAGCGTTCAATGGAAACATCCTCGGCCAGGCCGCGGAAGATGACCATCGGCGTGTGGGCGTGGGTGTTGATGAGGCCGGGCATGGCCAGCATCGCCCGCCCTTCCAGCAGTTCGTGGGCCTGGCCCACCTCGGCCTGGCCGGTCGGCAGAATGTCAACAATTTTACCGGCATCTATAATCAGGTCACGGTGGCGTTGGATGGCAGCATCAGGGGTGAGAACGTGACAGTTGCGGATGATAAGATCGTACATGTGTGGTCGCTAAATTTGCTCCATAGAAAATAAACCACAGATTACACAGATTTTAATTTACATCTGTGAAATCTGTGTAATCTGTGGTGAAAACTTTTCATCGTTACGAACTCATTTAAACTTTTGCAATTGTGGTGGAAATTCTGTCAACGAATGAGGAAACGAATAAACGAATGGGGCGATAATTCGTTTATTCGTTCAAAATTCGTTGACAGGTGGGTGCAAATAAAAAGTCTAAATGAGTTCTACATATGGACCTTTAAGAAGGCCTCAAATTCGGCCCGGCCCGGCATCGAAGGCTGCGCTCCCCGCTTGGTGGCCGACAACGCCCCGGCTGCTGCGCCCCAGCGCACGGCCTCCGGCAACGCTTTGCCTTCCACCAAAGCCGCCGCCAACCCGCCGTTGAAAGCATCGCCGGCAGCTACGGTGTCAATAGCCTCCACTTTGAAGGCGGAAACAAAACCTTTTTCGCCGCCCGTTTGCGCATAAAAAACACCTTGCGCGCCCATTTTGATGATAGCCGTGTTGACCCCTCGCTCCAGCAGCGCCGCCGCCGCCCGGTCAGCATCCTCCGGGGTTTTTACCACAAAACCGACCAGTTGGGCCGCTTCAACCTCGTTGGGAGTCACAATGTCAACCGAGGCGTACAGGTCGGCCGGCAAAGGGCGGGCCGGGGCAGGGTCCAGAATCACGGTGACGCCGTGCCGCCGGGCCAGTTGGGCCGCCGCCGTTACCGCCTCCAGCGGCACTTCCAGTTGCAGCAGCAAAGCTTTAGCGCCGGGCAAATTTTGCTGTAGCCGCTGCACATCCTCCGCCCGCACTCGGCCGTTAGCGCCGGGGATAATGATGATATTATTCTGGGCCTGGTCGTCTACCGCAATGATGGCCACCCCGGAGCTTACCGTAGAATCGGTAAAAACCGGCGCGGTATCCACCCCGACGGCGTTGAGGTTTTGGCGCAGTTCCGGGCCAAAGGCATCGCCGCCTACCCGCCCCACCATTTTGGTGGGGACGCCCAGGCGAGCCACGGCCACGGCCTGATTCGCCCCCTTGCCGCCAGGCGCGGTAAAAAACTCGTGGCCGGTAATGGTTTCCGCCACCGCCGGAATGCGTGGCGTGCGGGCTACCAAATCCATATTGATGCTGCCAAAAACGAGAACGGTCATTGCGAAAACCTCTTTAATTTAACAATCCGTTCATTATAGTAGAATTAAAGCGAGTGTCAAAGCTGTTTTGTCACCGCTTAAAACAAAAATATGTTAAGTATGAAACCCCTCCCTGAACCAGGCAAAAATTTCCGCCAGCATCCGCCGGGCCTCTTCTTTGCTCCCGAGGCGAATTGCAACGTGGCTTATTCATGCTATTCTTACTTTCATTCCACACGGCCTAATTAGGGGCCAAGTCACCTTGCTTCTTCAGGGCGAATTATTTCTTGGAAGCGAAACGTGATGGGTACGATACCGAACAACTTGCCGCTTCAGTTGAGCAGCTTCATTGGACGAGAACGTGATCTGGCCGAGGTGAAACGCTTGATTGTCACGTCTCGCCTCATCACGCTCACCGGCGCAGGTGGATGCGGCAAGACGCGGCTGGCCATCCAGAGCGCCAACATGGTCAGCCGCACCTTTGCCGATGGCGTCTGGTGGATAGACCTGACCCCACTCCACGATGCGGCGCTGATCCCGCAGCTTATAGCGCAAACGCTCGGCCTGCGCCAGGTCCCGGAGCAGCCGCTGCTGGAGTCGGTGCTGAACTTTGTACGGCCCAAACAGATGCTGTTGCTTCTGGACAACTGCGAGCACCTGCTGGCCGCTTGCGCCCAGTTGGCCCAGCAGTTGCTATCCCATGCCTCGGCGCTGCAAATACTGGCAACCAGCCGCGAGGTTCTGGCGCTGGCCGGCGAAAGGGTCTATCCGGTATCCGGCCTGGCCTGGCCCTCTTTTGGCGAGGAGACAGTTCGTGCTAGGCAGCCCAACTTCGATCCTCAAGACTTCATGCAATACGACGCCGTTCGGCTGTTTGTGGAGCGAGCGGCCGCCATCTCACCCCATTTCACCTTAACCGCGGACAACGCCGTGGCGATTGTGGAGATCTGCCGCCGGCTGGATGGTCTCCCTCTGGCGCTGGAATTGGCCAGCGCGCGGGTCAACATCTTAACGGTTCACCAAATTGCCGCCCGCCTCGACGACCGTTTTGCCCTGCTAACTTCAGGCCAGCGCACGGCGCTGGTACCGCATCACCACACCCTCCGCACGGCGATTGACTGGAGCTACGCTTTGCTCACGGCTGAGGAGCAGCTTTTATTTCGCCGCCTGGCGGTGTTTGCAGCCGGCTGTACCCTTGACACCGCCGAGGCCGTCTGCTCGGAGGGCTGGCCGCCGGGCGCGTGCTCGATTTGTTGTCGTCGCTGGTAGACAAGTCGCTGGTCGTGGCAGAAACGACAAGCCGCGCCCAGGCCCGTTACCGCTTTCTTGAAACGATCCGCGAATACGCCCTGGAGAAACTGGCTGAGACGGATGAAGCAGCCCGGCTGCGCGACCGCCACCTGGAGCTGTTCCTGGCCCGCGCCGAAGAGGCTGAACCGAAACTGTTTGACGCCTACCAGCAGCTCTGGCTCAACTGGCTGGAAGGCGAGCACGACAATCTGCGGGCCGCGCTGGCTTGGGCCCTGGAGTGCGGGCGTATCGAAGCGGGACTGCGTCTGGCCATTGCCCTCCTCCGATTTTGGGAGATACGGGATCATGTGCCAGAAGGCCTGGCCTGGTTTGAGCGTCTGTTCACGCAGGCGGACAAGGGAGTTTCCGTGGCTATCCGGGTGAATGCCCTCACCTATGCCGCCTTCATGGCCTCCTTCCTGGGCAATGCTGCGGCCGCCATGGCCTACGGACGGGAAGCTATGGCCTTAGCCGAGGCAGTGGGTGAGGAGGGTAAACCGCTCCTTGCCCTCGCCCTGAGCGCTTTGTCCTCCGGCACAGAAGCGATGGGCGACTATCACACCGCTTTCGCCCTCCAGGAGCGGGCCGTTCAACTGGCTCGGGCCTCGCCAGGAGCCCCGTTCTTTTTAGGGATGGCTGTACTGGTCCAGGGAGGCACAGCGATTGAGCTGGGTTATTATGAGACCGCGCAGGCTCTGCTGGACGAGGGTCTAACCCTGGCCCGTGAGGCCGGCGATGCCTTTCGGGTCGCCTACGCCCTCAAATGGTTTGGTGATCTGGCCCACTGCGAGCAGAATTACGCGGAGGCGCAAACCCATTATGAGCAGAGCGTGGCCCTGCTGCGCGAACTCGGCGCCACACGCGATCTGGCCTCGCCTTTGCAGAATCTGGGGCATACCTGCTTGCATCTGGGCAAGGTCGAGCGCGCCTACACCCTTTTCAGTGAGAGTCTGGCCACCCACCAGTCCCAGCAGAACACACCAGGTCTGGCAGAATGTCTGATTGGCTTTGCGGCCATGGCGGTTGTCCGTGGCTTGCCCGCTGGCGGGGCGCGCTTGCTCGCGGCTGCCAGTGCAATGGGTTGGCGGCGCGTCAAATCCACCTGGGCAGTTACACGTATGGAGTACGATTACTATCTCGGCCTCGCTCGCACCAGGCTGACCGAGGCCGAGTTTCAGGCAGAGCAGGCGGCCGGGCAGGCCCTTTCTCTGGAGCAGGCCATTGAGTATGCTCAGAGTCTACCCCTCATTTTTAAAGCTACGCCAGCGAGCAAGGAGAAGCCGGACAGCCTGACCGAGCGCGAACGCGAAGTCGCCGCGCTGATTGGCCGGGGCAAGTCGAACGGCGAAATTGCGGCTGAACTGGTGCTGAGCAAGCGCACCGTCGAGAAGCACGTCGCCAATATCTTATCTAAATTGGGCTTCACCAACCGCGCCCAGATCGTGCGCTGGGCCATTGAACATGGCCTGACGCCAGCTTCCGAGTAACAGTGTTCAGCATTCCCCCGTGAGAAACGGCCACACTTGGGGCGTGGCCGTTTTTGCGTACATAGGCCAAGATAGCGCTTCGCATCCCGTAGGGGATACGTATACAGATACGTGCATACACCCATGACAATTCCATTCGATTTTGTTACAATCGCGTTGTCTAAGCAACGCTCAACTACACTATGGTCTGGATAGCAAGCGAGGAAATATTATGAACGGACCGGGCTTATTATCCGAGCGCCAAACCGCAGCCAGCCTGCTCATTCTTTGTTTCGGAGTGTTTGCGGTGGGGGGCATCCTCTACACCGGCAGAGCCATTTGGAAGTGGTCGTCCGGAGAGACCGTCGGTTATCTGCATTGGGAACGGGGCTTTGTCATTGCGGCCGTTCTGGTGACAGTGCTGGGACTGGTGCTGCTGGAGGATATGCTGCGTGACGCTGGAGACTCTGTCATCGCCCGGTTGGGTATGGTTACTTATATGATCGGCGCGGTTGTTGTGGTAGTCGCCGAAACGGCATATCTCAACACCCGCGAATCGGTCTATCCGCAGATTGTGGTTTATGTCGTGCTGGCTTTGCTCGCTCAGGCGGCTTTTGGAGTAGCCCTGCTCCGAACCGGGCTGGTAGCCGGATGGGTTGGATGGGCGACCATCATTTGGAACCTGGGCTGGTTGGTTATCTTACCCATTGTTAGCCCACGTGATCTCTATTATCCCGTGCTTCACCATGTAGCGCCGCTTCTGATCGGGATCATGTTGTTGGTGGGGAGGTAGGCCATGCAAGCGGCTAAATCCCTCGTCCAACGTATCTTTGACCAGGCTTTTAATCAAGGCCACCTGGCCGTGGTGGATGAACTCGTTGCGGTAGACAGCATCAATCACTCGCTGCCGGCCGGCCGACAGGGGCTTAAGCAGTGGATTACGATCTTCCGCACCGCCTTCCCTGATCTGCACTGTACCGTTGAGGATGAAATCTACGAGCAGGACAAGTTTGCAGCGCACTGGACCATGCGCGGCACGCATCGGGGGCCGTTCCTGGGTAACCGGCCCACCGGCCGGCCGATCATGGTCCAGGGGATCATCTTCGCCCGCATCGAAAATGGCCAGATCCTCGAAAACTGGACCCTGGTAGACCAGATGGGCCTGCTGCAGCAGCTTGGCCTTATTCCACCGCCAGGGCTTTGAATCAGGGTTGTTTTGATTAATTTCAAGGAGGTTTGATATGGCGTCTGCACTATCAAAAATGATGAAAAGGGTTTTCAAGGTAGCAAATGGGCTGCATGTCGATCTTTAACGGTTGTGCGGGGGTTATTTTGCTAACAAGATTGCGAATTTTCCTATCCTGCTGATCACGACGTTTGGGCGAATATCAGGAAAGCCATATACTAACCCAGTCGTCTACCTCAAAGATGGTCAAGATTATCTGGTGACGGCCACGTCTGGCGGGGTAGATTGGCATCCAGGCTGGTACCTCAACTTGAAAACCAGGCCGGAAGCAAAGATCGAGGTGGGTGATACGACATTCAACGTCCGAGCGACGTTCGCCGAAAGCGAAGAACGTACCCGACTGTATGAGAAATTCAAAACAGCAAGCAGCAATTTCGTCAAGTATGAGAAGCGCACAAGCCGTGTGCTCCCGGTTATCCGCCTCACACCTACCCATATACACCAGAAGGATTAACGAGCGACGAAGAATTGAGAGCAGTGTGGTTGTATCTGCAATCGCTGCCCGCCCTGGAGCAGGCCAATTGAGCTGATACTTCTTTTTGATAACGTAGGATAGGTTGGCTCGCGAATAGAACGGCTTGAAAGCCACGACAGACCCTACCACCACAAAAAGAGCAGGTCACGCTATGGAGTGTGACCTGCTCTTTTTGATAACCGCTTACGATGGACAGCCCTGATAATTGCTTACTGACAACTGCTCACTGCCCCTAAGCTTCCATCTGCATAAAGTGCCGGGCGTTGTTCCACAGCACTTTAGGGGTAATTTTGATGGGGTGGACGCGGCGGGTAATGGCCCAACCCTTCCACAGCTTGTGAACCCACCAGTATAAGGTGTCGAAGAATTGGTTATGGGGCGCTTTCACCAGCAGCTTGATGACCGGCTCCAGCCATGGAAACTCAACCCCCAGGGCAAACCAACGCTGTAGATTTTCCATCTGGTTCTTTTCTCTATCATCACGCACCAGGATGGAGCTATCCCAGGCAATAGCCCCGATGTCGTCAAAGCTGCCGGCCATGTGGCCGTTCTTTTTGGTAAATTCGCCCAGTTCGGTGGCCGGGTAGGGCTGAAAGAGGAAGGCGTGGGCATATTTTACTTTGGCAGCCGCATTCAGGCGCATCGTTTCCAAATCATCTTCCAGGGTGGCGGTCGGCAGGGCCAGGATATTGGTGGCGGTCAGGTTGATGCCGGCTTCGTGCAGCATGCGGCCCGACTCGATGATGGTTTCACGCGACATCTTGCGCTTGAGCAAATCGTTGCGCAGGCGGTCGTTGCCGGCCTCGATGCCCATGCTGACGGTGTTGGCCCCGGCCTTTTTAAGCAAAGCCACCTTTTCCGGTGTGATGAGATTGGAGCGCACATTGCAGAAGAAAGGCAGGCCGACCTCTTTAGGGAAGATTTCGGCAAACTCCTCCAGCCAGTCTACATAAATGATGAACAAATCATCCAAAAAGACCACCTGCTCCAGCGAGTAGCGCGCCCGCACCCAGTTAACTTCTTCCACCACCGACTCGACGGTGCGCTGGTAGCCGCGCTTTTCGCGGGTGTAAATTTCATACCAGGCGTGGTTAAAGCAGTAAGTGCAATTGTAGGGACAGCCTCGGCTGGCCATAAAGTGTTTGATGGGGCTGTTGCGGGTGGGGGCGTGTTTGCTATAAATTAATTCCCGGTCGGGCATGGGCAAATCGCCCAATTTGCGGATGAGTGGACGCACCGGATTTTTAACCACCTCGCCGTCTACCTTGAACCACCAGTTGGGGATATCCGGGTGGAAGCCGCCGTTGCTCAGGGCATTGGCTAAATCCACCAGCGGGCCTTCGCCTTCACCCACGCACACCCCGTCCACCAAATCTTCGTGGATCATGTCGGGGAAAAAGGTGGGGTGAGGGCCGCCAAACACCGACATGACCCGCTTGTGGCCCAACGCCTGGCGGATGTGGCGGTTGACCTTAAAGTAATAGTGCTGCGAGCCGGTCATCACGCTGTAGCCCACAATATCCGGTTGGTAGGCTTTAGCTACCTGAACCGGGTCTTCTTGGGCGCAAATAGCCAGAGCAACCTCATGTCCGGCCTGTTTTAGCACCGCCGAAATAGACATGATGCCCTGCGGTTCATAATCTATTTGTTTTTCTACCCACAAAATACGTGCCACAGAAAATACCTCCTCGATAATCGGGGGATATTGAGATAAAATTTATTCAACTATCCCAGGAGGGTTGGAGGAATGGAAGGTTGAATCCCCCTTCCCTCCACTCTTCCAACCTTCCCAAAAGTAATGGCCTGATTATAGGGGAGGCGATTTCTTTTGTCAATTCTATAATTTTTAACAAAATAATTATATTTATTATGGCCGCTGACGACAGACCGCTGACCGCCACTAAAGAAGTCCTCTTTTCGGCGGTCGGCCGTCAGCCCATAGGGGGCCTTTGGCTCTGGTCAGCGGTCATATTTTACTTGGTCCAACTGATGCGCTCTTCGGCCCAGCCCCGGCTGGCATAGGTATCGGTGCCCACCTGCCCATCGGGCGAGCCTTGCATGGTAAAAAGCTGGCGCTGGCCGCTGCCGTCGGGGGTCATGGCCCACACCGCCCAGGGGCCGCCGCGATTGCTGACAAAAGCAATGGCATTGCCATCGGGCGACCAGGCCGGCAGACCATCCTCGGCGGGGTCATTGGTCAGGCGCTGCAAATCGCTGCCATCGGTATTGATCACGTAGATTTCCCAGTTGCCTTCACGCCGAGACATAAAAGCCACCTGTTTACCATCCGGGGAAAGAACCGGGGCGGTATCTTCATCTACATTGGTGATGGGTTGAATGTTATCCATTTTTTCTGAAGCCAGGCGCAGGCCAAAGGCGGTTTGCCCCCAGCCTTTGAACACCATTTGGCCGCTGCTTGCTACCGCCGGATATTCGCCCTCGCCCATGATAACAATCTCGGCCAGTTCGGTGGAGGCATCGGCTTTGACCAGTTGCGATTGGCGTCCCCCGGAGCGGCGGGTTAAGAAAATAATGCTCTGGCCATCGGCCGTCCAGGTGGGAAGCTGGTCTTCAATAAAATTGGCGACCAGTTTACCGTTGGCTCCCGATACATCCATCGTCACCAACCCACGCGAGTCGCCCTTCCAGGAGTGGAAGGCGATGCGAGAACCATCGGGACTAAAGGCGGGCTGGCTGGCCCCGGCCCGGAAGAATTTGGTGCCGGAACCGTCGGCCTGACCAAAATAAAGGTCATAATCATTGCCATTAAAAACCGGGTAAGCGATAGTACCCACCAGGGCCGATTTGGGCACCACCTGCGGGGCCGGGATCAAAGGCGGGCGGGTAGCCGTAGGGGTGGGAGCGGGCGTAGGAGTACGGGTAGCAGCCGCAGCCGCGATTTCGGTGGGCGTTTCTTCAACTACCGGCGTGCCCAGCGCCTCTGCCAGGTCACGTCCGGCATCAAACTGGCCTAAACCCAAGATAATGGGGTCAATCTCTTTGGGTTTGAAGAGTAAATCAAAATCATATTTTTGAGGTTTGACCTCGTAAATCAAGCTTTGGGGCACGCTGCCGCCCGGAG
This sequence comes from uncultured Caldilineaceae bacterium, assembly GCA_964505845.1. GTDB lineage: Bacteria > Chloroflexota > Anaerolineae > 4572-78 > J111 > DSQQ01. The sequence goes on along the minus strand of CAZDMM010000060.1, from coordinate 7,190 downwards.
TCAGGGTTAGATCGTTAAAACGGTCAAGCACCCCCAGGCGTTTGAGACCCTCCGGACTGGTAGTTCCGCCGGCTTCGGGCAGAGTATCGCCATCTTTGGTGCGCAGCGAAAAGTCGCTGACAGAGGTAACAAAAGGCGCGTTGCCCACATTTTGGATGCGCACGTTGACCAGCAGTAGAGCCTTATCGGTGCTGGGTAAAGCGCCCAGCAAAATTGGCCGCACCTCGGCAGAAACCAGCTCGACCACCGGAATCGCCAATTGGGGGCCGCTGGGGGTGGGGGTTTGGGTAGGGCCGCCGCTGGGGGTTTGCAGGGCCACATTGCCGGCCGTAGCGCCCGGAGTGACCGGCTGGCCCTCGATGGGGGTGGGCTGGGTAGCCACTTCGGGGCCAGAAAGACCAAAGAGGAAAAACAGAATAGCGCCCAGCAGCAGCACAATAGCCACGGCCAGCCCAATCATCCAGGGGGCCACCGGCAGCCCTGCACGAGGGGCAGCGGCGGCGGGCGGCGGCGCGGCGGGCGCTACCGGCGCAGCCGAGGCCACGGCTGCTTCTTGGCGTTGGGCCGGCGACATGGCCACGGTTGATTGAGACGAGGCGGCTTTTTCCCAATAAAGCCGGGTTTCAGCCATTTGGACGATTTGTCCCTGGGTTACTTTCTCCCAGGTTTCAGCCTCAAGCCGCCGGCTGCCAATCAAGGTGCCGTTGGCGCTGTTCAAATCTCTAATTTCCATGCCGCCTTCGGTGCGGCGCAGTTCGGCATGGTAACGTGAGGCTCGTGGGTCAACCAGGATGACCTCGTTATCAAGTTCACGGCCAATGCGCAGGGTGGCTCCTTCTTCCGGTGGAATCGGGAACTTTTCCGATTGGCCGTTAGGATGACGGACCACTACGTGATCTACAAAATAGTCATCCTCACGCTTTTTTTCTAGCTCTTCCGACATTCTGAACGCATCTCCTTGGAAAAATAAAATTGGGCCGGCTACTTCCAGAGTGCAATTTTGAGCTCCACACCCAAAACAGGTCCCCCACTCAGGATCGTTTTAAGGCCAATCAAAGGCTATTGATGTTAAAACGTAGCTCAACTGGCGAATGTTACGAGATTTTTAAAAATGAAGCAAGTTAAGGAAGCGACGATGTGACCACCGTCGAGACGACTTTAGCCAGGGTAGGAGGGTGTAAAACCATATTGGCGTAAGAAGCGTTAGCCATGGGGCAGTCACACTCGCCCCGGTAGATGCTGTGGCGAAGTTGGGCCATGGCCACCCCCCGCCAGATGGGGCGCAAATCATAGCCATGCTCGCGCAGGTTGCCGGCGCTTTCGGCCCGGATGCAGCAGCTCCACACGTCGCCGTTGGGGGCAAGCTGGCAACTGGCCCAGCCGGCATAGCAGGGGATGACCTGGCGGCGCTCATACAGGATGCGCTTGGCCAGTTGATAATACTCAGCCCGAAAAGCCTGGGTAATTTTGGCAAAGCCTTTGACCGGCCGCTCGCGGGCTTTTTGGCTGAGAAAATCGGCAATGGGGCCATATTTCTCGGCCAGAGGGGTAATTTCCCAGCCGATGGTATCCAGCTCAACCCGCTCTTCGGCCACCTCGGTAATGTAGCTGTCCGGCTCCAAAAACTCTAAACCGGCGTAAATTTCAAAAAAGCGGTCAATATTTAAGTTAGAAATGACGGTGTGGTTGGTCAAGACCAAATTTTTGTACCGCTGCTGCAGTTCTTTCAGGGCGGCCCAGGTTTTCATGGCCTTGTTCCAGTTGCCGGGAACCATGCGGATTTCATCATGGCGCTCGCCCACCTCATCCAGCGAGAGATTAATCCCGATGTTGGTTTTGGGCGCACCGGCGCACAGCCGCTCCGCCTGTTCGACGATTTGCCGGGTCAAAATGCCGTTGGTGGGGATGGTAATGACCGCCGGTTGGCAGTGCCGGTAGGCCGACAGGGCCAGCTCGACGGTATCTTTGCGCAGAAAGGGTTCGCCGCCGGTGAAGGTAAAGTACAGTGGGCCGCGGCCAATATTGGCAAAGGTTTTGTCCCACTCGGCCAGGCTCATATCATCGTTGGGTTTGCGCCATACATCGCAGGTTTTGCACTTGCTGTTGCAGCGATAGCTGACGCTGACCACGATGGAAAACGGCAGCATCATCGGCCAACCGAATTTTCGATAGGCCCAATATAGGGGGAGTTTTGGCAGAAGCGTCAACATAGAAGCTAATCAAACAAATCATCCACCGGCATCGTCCAGCCAGGCAAGGCCGGCTCCGCTTCGGCGATGTCGCCGCAGCGATAAATGGTCGGGGGCTCCGGGGCGCTGGCTCGATAGACTTTGACAACGTCGTCGCTGAGTAAATCCACATCCCAAACCACCAGCGTCCCGGCGGCAAAATAATCCTTGCGCTTGTTGGCTATGGCGCGTTCGGCTTGTGGGCCATAATCATCTTCGCTTCTGACCTCTACCGCAAAGATAGGCGCACCCTCAAGAAATTTCAGGCCAACAATCTCACCTATGTAAAAAGCTGCATCAGGGCTGAAAGAGCGCCGATTTGGCAGGTTCACAATAAAACCGACCTTATCAGGAACAGCATACCCTTTCTTGGTAAGGCGTTCATATTGGTCAAGTCTCACATAGATTTTACCACTCGCGCGGCCAGGTCTTGCTCCCGTTGGAGTCATCAGCACCAACTCCCCATTGACAATTTCGGCTTTGCCGTTTTCCGGCACGCGGTACAAATCTTCCACAGTTGCTTCTTTAGTTTTGGTTATCATGCTCCACCTCACCCTGCTATTGTAGCATAGACATGCCCCAAAGTCAGATGTTATGGCAAGGCCAAAATCTCCTCAGCCACCCGCCGGCCGGTTTCGATGGCGCCGTGAACGGTGGCCACGTGACCGTTGGTAGAGGTAGCCTCGCCGGCAAAAAAGAGGGTGTTGGCCAGGGGTTGGGCCAGTTCAGACCGGGCGTTTCCGGCTCCAACGGGCGTGTAGGTGTACCCGCCCCGTGACCAGGGGTCGCCAGACCAATCTACCAACTGCCCTTTGCTAAAAACAGCTCTTACAACCGGCCCAAACATGGCGACAAGTTCCGCCAAACCCTGCTCAACCGCGCCCTCAGCCCCTAACTTGACCAGTTCCAGCACCGCCGGCCCGCCCAGGTAGCCCATCAGCACCGCCCCCACCTCAGTGTAGATGGGCCACCAATTGTAGACCATCCCATCGGTGCTTAGATAGGCCAAAGCCGGCCAAAAGGGACGGTCAAACCACAGCGCCAATTTAATAACCGGCCCCATCGCCACCTGATGGATAGCTTGCTCTTTGGCGGCTGGCAAGGCCGGCCAAAATTCAATGACGCCCGCTTGCAAAACACCCAGCGGAACGGTCACAATCACCCGCCTGGCCCTGAGCACGCTCCCCGCTGACAACCACACGGCAGCCCCGGCCTCGTCCCATTCAATTTGAGTCACCGGGCTGTTGAGTTGAACCTGCACCCCTTGAGCCAGGGCCGAGGGCACGGCGTCATAACCCTGGATAATATGGAAGTCATGCCCCCAACCGGCGCTTTCTATCCGGCGCTCGTTGCCCAACCCCTGGGCGCTCAGGCGGGTAACATCAGCCGCTTCGGTGCAGGCAAAACGCCGCAAAACAATCTGGGGCGCCAGGTCATCAGGCCCGGCGAAACTGGTCACATAATCGGCTACGCTTTGCTCCGAGCCTTCATAATTTTCTACCAGGCCGGTTAAATATTGCACCTTTTCAAAAAGCTCCGGGTTCGGCGGGATGAGGGAGCCTTGCGAAGCATACAGATAAGCCTGATAGGAGTCTTGCAATTCTACGGGCGGCCAGGGGATGGCGGTTAAATTAGCCGCTTTGACCAACTCCCAGGTAACGGCATGGGGGCCGTGAATAAATTCGGCCCCTAATTCAACCACACCCTGGGAGCGATCCGTCCACACCCGCCCGCCGATGCGCTGGCGGGCTTCTAACACCAGGGGCGCTCTCCCAGCCTGGCGCAGCCGCTGCGCCGCCGCCAAACCGGCCACCCCCGCCCCGATAATCACCACGTCATAATGATCATTGCGCATAAGAGCGGTTCCAATTCAGCCCGGAATCACCGCGACGGCTTCAATCTCAATCAACAAGTCGGGATGGGCTAACCGGCTTACCTCTACGGCGGTGCTGGCCGGGGGATGTGCCGGGTTAGTGTATTGGTTGCGAATCTCCCGGATTGCCGGCAGTTGCGACATGTCGCGCACAAAGAAGGTCCACTTGACGATGTGGGAGAAGTCGGCCCCCACAGACTCCAGCGCCGCCTTCAGGTTGGCAAAAACTTGATGGGTCTGCGCCACCAAATCCCCCACCCCGACCACTTTTCCGGCGGCGTCAAAGGCAATCTGGCCGGAGATGTAAACGGTTTTGCCACCCATCACCTCCACCACATGGGTGTAGCCGTTGGGCTGCGAGATGGCCGGCGGATTGATGAAACGAGCGTTTATTGTTGATGCAGTCATGGTATCCTCATCTGAGTAAGGGATTTCTCACCCCTGACGGGGTTCGAAAATGACATAAAGCAGTTAATTTCTGCGTTTGACTCCAGCGGCCTGCAAATCCTTAAAACAAGCGGCGGTGCGCTCCAGGCCGGCGGCAAAGACGGCCGGCGTCTGCCCAATGCCGATGCGCAGATAATGCTCATAGCCAAAAGCCGACCCCGGCGCGAGCATGACGCTGTACTCCTCGGCCAGCCGGTTTGATAGCTCCAGCGAAGGTATATCCAAATTGTAACTCAGCAAAGCCAGCAGGCCGGCGCGGGGCCGCGTCCATGCAACCAGGTCGCCGTACTCGGCCAGCCATGTATCCATGGTAGCCAGGTTTTGGGCCATGATGGCGTGGTTGCGCCGGACAATCTGCTCGCGATGCCTCAGAGCCAGGGCTGCCAGGGCGTCATCCAGCTTGCCGATGGAGAGCGAGGTATAATCCCGCAGCGACCAACATTTGGTTACAATATCGGCCGGCGCGGCCAGCCAACCGACCCGCAGCCCCGGCAGGCCAAAGGGCTTGGAATACGTGCCCACGCTGATGCCGTGCGGGCCGTGATTGTAGGTGGGCGGGGCCAGCTCCGGGCCGCCGGGGATGGTCAGCCAGCGATAGGCTTCATCGCCCAGCACCATCGCCCCCACTGACTCGGCCAGGTTGTACACCCGCTGCACCTGCTCGGTGGAGAGCATGGCCCCGGTGGGGTTGTGGGGGGTATTGATGACAATCAAGCGAGTGCGCGCTGTGATCAACCGCTCCAGTTCGTCCAAATCGTAGCGAAAACCGTTCTCCGGGCCAACCCGCCACAACGACACCTCACAGCCCAGGGCGCGAGGCACGCTGTAAAGCTGCTGGTAGGCCGGGTAGGGTGCAATCACGTGGTCGTCCTGCTCCAATAGCACGTTGAAGAGCAAAAAATTGGCCTCAATGGCCCCGGTGGTGACCAAAATATTCTCCGGGCCGCAGTTGGCGTAAGTGGAGGCCAGCAGCGAGCGCAGTTCCAGCGTGCCCGGCCCTTCATCGTAGCCCAGGCGCATGTCAAGCAGGCGGGCGATAATGCGCTCCCGCTCCGCCGCCGCTTCCCAACCCAACAATTCATTGATGGAGAGCGGATAAATGCCGCTTTCGGCAATGTCGTAATCTACCTTGACTTCATATTTGACCATCCAGCGTTCCAGGTCAAAGGTTTCAATTTTCACTGATAGTTCTCCTTTAATAAGCCGTTAAAGCTTGATCCAAATCGGCCATAATATCGCTGGGATGTTCCAGGCCCACGCTGAGGCGGATGAGATTGGGCGGCAGCCCGGCCAGGTCGCGGCCAGAGTCGCCCAACTGCTGGTGGGTGGAGATGGTGGGGATGGTGGCCACGCTCTTGGCCCGGCCCAAATCGGTGGCCCGCCAGATCATTTTTAAGGCATCAAAAACGCGGCGGGTGGACGTCACCCCACCTTTGACGTTGAAACTAAGCAGGTAGCCAAAGCGGTTGACCGGCTTGCCGTAATCATCCTCGCTGTCTACCAGCCACATGTAACGCTCGGCTAAATCATAACCCTCAAATTCGGGCAGGCCGGGATACTGCACCGACTCCACCTGAGGGTGTCGCTCCAAAAATTGGGCCACGCGCAGCGCGTTTTTGCTCATCAGGTCGGTGCGGCTGCGCAGGGTGCGCAAATCGTTGAGGGTCATCAAGGCGTTGAAGGGGCTGAGGGCCGGGCCATGATCCCGTAAGGGAAAGCCTTTGAGGTACAGGGCCAAGTTGGCTTTTAGCTCGTCCGGCCCCACCCGGCTGGGGATATTGTGCCGGGCGATGACCACCCCGGCGATGACAAAGCCGCTGCCGGTCATACTTTTGCTGACGGAGTGAACCACGATGTCAGCCCCATGCAGCAAGGGGCGGGTCAGTACCGGCGTGGCGATGGTGGAGTCAACCAGCAAGGGCAGCCCATGCTGGTGGGCCAGGTTGGCCAGGGCAGCAATGTCAAACACGGCCAGGCTGGGGTTGGCCGGCATTTCGCCAAACAGAAAACGGGTGTGGCGGTCAATTTTGGCGGCCCACTCCTCCACATTCAGCGGATTACGCACCCAGCGCACCTCAACGCCGCGCTCGTTAGCGTAGCGGCTGAACAGGGTAAAGGTTCCGCCGTAACACTTTACGCTGGCCACAATGTTCACCGGCGTGGCGGCAGAGTCAACCGCCAAAAATGGGTTCGTCGCCAAAAACACGGCCGACATGCCGGAAGCGGTGGCACAGGCCGTTACTTCACCGGCAAAGCCGTACCCTTCCAGCAGGGCCAGCGTCTCTTCCAGGTAATGCAGGGTGGGATTCGCTACCCGGCTGTAAGTCCAGGCCGGCATCAGGTAAGCCAGGCCGGCTTCCATGTGGTCGCTGTTTTCAAAATGTTGGGCGGTGCTAAAGTAGGCCGGCTCGATGATGCTGCCGTTGTTAGCCAGAGCCGCTTCCATATTATAGAGGCCGTGCACGGCAATAGTATCGAATTTTTTGCGGCGCATGACGGCCCGCTGGGCCACTTCGGCCTGGGTGAGGGCGGCGCCCTGGTCAATGTAGCTCTGGACACCCGGTGGGTAAGTAGTCATGGTTTTCTCCTGGCAGGTTGGAAGGTTGGAGGATTGCAACCTTTTTATCCAGCCCTCCACCCCT
>CAZDMM010000059.1:14675-18290 GCA_964505845.1 uncultured Caldilineaceae bacterium | reverse complement strand
ATGCCTGGCGCAGGCTAGTTAGCAGCACCCGCAGATTGCCCAGCGCCTGGCTTTGCGAGCGATCATCCCACAGTAAATCGGCCAGAACCTCGCGGGCATGCGCTCGCCCGGTGCAAAGCAGGTAGACCAGCAGCGCCTCGGCCTTGCGTGAGGCCAGGGTAGTCACCGGCAGTCCGCCCCGCTTGATAGTCAGCCCACCCAATAAAGAAATTTCTAACAAGTCTGCCATGTTCCCCCCACTTTTAAAACTGACCCAATCTGAACGATTTCTGAACGATGGCTGAACGATTGTCTGCTATAGTAGCAGTATACCATACTTTTTGAGTGGTGTGACCAATATACTACCTTTACCTTTGCGGTTTTTGACTCTCTCTGTGCTTTGGAGGGTTCAAACTCAGTCAATCTTCAGAGAATCTTCAACTTAGCTACAGACCTTATGCGCAAGAATATGGTATCCTTTTGCTGGAATAGGAGACCTTGAGTTATTAAGATCCTGGGAGAAATGCAGCCAAAAAAAGCGAGACCCTATTGCTCCTACTTGCTACGCTGTTGGCAGGAACAGCCCTCTGTGTGGCGCTTTGCGGTGCAGGAGGTTTCAGGGGAGCAGCGCCAGTGGGCTTTCGCTAGTTTTGAGCAGATGATGGATTTTCTGCTGGATGAGTTGATGGGGCCTGAGCTTGCTCAGAAAGCTGAGGAGTAATGAGAGTATTTGGTAATTCCAAATGCTATGTCAGCGCCCTCCGCCGAGGGCTGAAGCCCCCGGCTACGATAAGTGAAAGCCGCTTTTAAGCGGCTCCTAGCCTGCTTGAGCAGGCTTTCACCTAATGGAGCCGGGCGTTTCAACGCTCGGCGGACTCTCATCATACCAATGAGTGCAAACATTATGACACGCATCCAACTTGGCTTTTGTATGCCGGGCGACTCTCTGGACAAGCAGCGGCGAGCTACCTACGTTGCCGACCTGAACCGCGCTCTGGACTTGGTCAGCGGGCATTTCGATTCGGCCTGGTTTGTGGATCACTTGCAGTTCGGCGCTGCCGACGTGCTTGAGGGTTTTACCGCGCTTACCTACATGGCCGCCCTCCATCCGCAGCTCAAGTTCGGTCATGCGGTGTTGTGCCAATCGTTCCGCAACCCGGCCCTGCTGGCCAAGATGGGCGCAACCCTGCAATTTCTGAGCGGTGGACGCTTCATCCTGGGCCTGGGTGCGGGCTGGCACGAGGAGGAGTACCGGGCCTATGGCTATGACTTCCCACCGCCGCGAGTACGAGTGGAGCAGCTCGAAGAGGCGCTGCAGATCATCCGGGCGCTGTGGAGCCAGGAGCAGGCCACGTTTGAAGGCAAGTATTACCGGGTGAATCAAGCGCAGTGCGAACCAAAACCTGACCCAATGCCACCCCTCATGCTCGGTGCGTTCAAGCCAAAGATGCTGCGCCTGGCGGCCATCTACGCTGACGGCTGGAATGTGTCGTCGAGCAGCATCAATAAATACCGTCCCATGGTCCAGACGTTTGAGCGAGCCTGTGCCGAGGTGGGCCGAGACCCCTCCACGGTCAGGCGGTCGTGGATCGGTGGCTGCGCCTGCGCGCCGACTCAGGCAGCAGCCGAAGCCTTCACCCAAGGCCGCTGGAGCACCGCCGACGACGAGAACTTCGGCTTCGTTGGGACTCCGCAGCAATTGGTCGAGCAGATGCGCCCCTTCATCGCGTTGGGGATAGATTATTTCATCCTCGATTGTGGGGGATTCCCTGAACTGACCACGCTCGAAATGCTTGTCAGCGAGGTGTTGCCTGCGCTGAACGGTTAACCTAACTTTCGATAGGTGAATCTGGCTCGGCTTCTGGATAGAATGAGGCTAATTCTGGACACAGGCGGAGTATAAAGAGTCAGGAAAGTCTTGTTTAGCCTTGAGGAAGGATTTTGAGTATAGACGAGCAAAAACCGCCACGAACACAGTCTGCCCTAGATTTTGTGGATGCCCACCTGCCTTCATCATTACTTTTGCTTTCAAGCGAGCCTTTAGCCTGGAACGGTCTCACGGTACAAACTTTCTATACTTGCCCTCACAATTATCTTGTTGTCCCATCATTGCTTGAGAACATGATCATTATCTATACTCAAGGGGTTGTCAGGATGCAATGTAAGATCGGGCAGCGGTTCCAGAATGGTGATGTGGGTGTCGGGCGGATGTTTTTGATCCCGGCCGGCATCCCGACAGAGTGGGAGTGGCAAGAGCTGGAAGGTTATAGCGAGCTGCTCCAGCTCTGCCTTGACCCGGCCCTGCTACACCAGGTGGCAGTTGAAGTTGCTGACATTGACCCTTCTCGGATCGAATTGGTCGAGCAGGTTGCTTTCCACGATCCACTGATCTATCACATTGGCCTGGCGCTGCGGGCTGAACTTCAGTCCGGCGGCATCGCCGGCGGGCTATACGCCAGAGTCTTGACGTATACGTTGGTCGTTCACCTCTTGCGCAACTACGCTGTGTTTCCGCTGCTCGAATCGCGCCAAGTTCTCTCCCGGCCAGTCGTTCAGCGAGTGACCGATTACATCAACGACCACCTGGCCGACGACTTGAGTCTAACGGAGTTGGCGGCGCTGGCGCACCTGAGTCCCTATCACTTTACCCGGCTATTCAAGCAAACTACGGGCCAATCTGTGCATCAATATGTCATCGAGCGGCGCATTGAAGCCGCCCGGCGGCTGCTCCTGGCCGGGCATTTGACGGTGGCCGAAGTGGCGGCAGCGGTAGGTTTTTACGACCAGAGCCACCTGGCCCGCCATTTCAAACGACACACTGGCGCACCTCCCTCCCACCTGCTAACATCGCGCAAGAATATACCGAGCCGAGCGCAAGAATATCCAAGCCCCGTTTGAATAGTTGGGGTATCATACCAACACTGATTGTTCGCGTGACCGATGCTGCCAACGTGAGGCCGCGTTGAACAACCCTTCTCGGTTAATGCAAAAAAATAGCCAAAAGTATTGGGCGCACAATGGCTTCTGCGCAGCCGCAACCCCGCGTAGAGGGCGTGAGCTTGTCCAGGGCAATGGCCCGGCTGGGCAGAAGCCTATATCACGGTCAATTAACCGGCGTAGCCTCTACGACACAGAGACGCGCGGCTCGCAGCGCGATATTGTGTGGGCAACCAGATGGCTAACAAACGCTCATCATAATAAATGTGAGTGAGTTCGCTGTTACTGGGCGCTATTTTATAAGACAAGGAGAAATTCCAATGATGAACCATCTTTTGTTCTACAACGCTTCGACCGGAGCGGCGGCTGCCGGACGGATTGATGAAGCCGGCAATCACCGCACCCTGCACAGCTACAAAGAAGGCTCGTTTGCCAAAGGCTGGGCCTATATTGCCGCCGCAAAGGATCACTTGCTGTTCTACAATGTTTGGACGGGGGCTGCGGTAGCCGGACGGATTGATGAAGCGGGCAATCACATCACCCTGAAAAGCTACAAAGAAGGCTCGTTCTCGAAAGGCTGGACGCATATCGCTGCCGTGAAGGATCACCTGCTATTCTATAACGCTTTGACTGGAGCGGCGGCTACCGGACGGATTGATGAAGCCGGCAATCACGTCACCCTGCAAAGTTACAAAGAAG